>JAYVQJ010000753.1:0-1520 GCA_043777235.1 Planctomycetia bacterium | reverse complement strand
GCCGTGGTACTTCCAAATGATGGGAGCCGAGATCGGCCCGCTCACTCCAGCCGAGTTGATGGACCGCGTGAATCTGGGACAGGTCCAACCCGATACGCTGGTCCGCTCCGGCAAGGATGGCAAATGGATTCCCGCCGACCGTTGGAAGGGATTGTTGTCCGCCAAGGAAGAAGAAGTTGAGTCGGCACCCGCTCCCGCTCCCGCGCCGACGAAAGATTCTTCTGAGCCGGCTTCCGCAAAGACCAAGGCTGCTACCCCGGAAAACACGGCGACGATACGGCTCGAAGACGATGACGACCCGCTGTATCACATGAAAGGGGAAGCCGCTCCGACTGGCCCCGTGGCGTTCTCGCATCCTGACGAATACGACTTCTTCCAGTTCGTCGGTTTCCGCCACGCGATCTCGCATCCGCTGTACGACGCGATGGTCATCTACTCGCACCAACACCAACTGACCGTCACGCAAATCACTCGCCGAGCGATCGCGCAGTTCATCGGTAAACCAGAACTCGGCCAAGACAAACCACCCGCCGCGCCGGAAGCCGAGACACCAACCGCCGAAGAGCACGCCACGCAGGCTGAGCCGGCTGTTAAAAAGTAGACTCGTCACTCCGCAGCGAAAACAAACTCACCGCCACGCTTGCCTCCGCATAATCCAGCCGCCGAGTCACCGAATTCCGCATCAACGATCCGCGTTGTTCTGGCATCGCCGCCGAGCTGCGCGTCGAGCTGGACTGCCTGATGAAAGAGGTCCGCATCACCCAGGACAAGATGCCGCTCGATGAGGGGATCCAGCAGCAGTTGCCGGATCATAAAATCCGTTGAGCTGTCGGCCATTGTTCCATCACGCCTCACGACGCGAGTGGAGCAGGCGGCGGTGTGAATTGCAGCGCGAGCAACGACACGTCGTCATGCGGCGGAGTGATGCCGCACCACGTTTGCAGGCGTGTGGCCACTTGCGGGATCGCGGCGCTGAGCGGCTGTCGCGCCTGGTGTTGGATCGAGTCGATGAGCCGCTCGTTGCCGAACAGCTCGTCTGAAGCGTTCATGCTTTCAGTGATGCCGTCACTGTAAAAGAACAGCCGATCGCCTCGTCGGAGTTGCAGAATGTGTTCGTCGTAGTCGGACTCGGTGATTCCGATCGGCAGGCCGTAGCAGGGAAGGAACGTGGCTCGGCCCAACGACGTGACATGGACTGGCGGCGGATGTCCCGCGCTGGAATATCGGAACTCGCCAGTGCGACGATTCAAGATCCCGTAGAGCAGAGTGAAGAATTGATCGCCCATCGGTTGAGCGGACATCCGCTCGTTGAGCTGCTGGATCGCGGCGGCGGGAGATCGGAGTTGCATCTCGGTGGAATTCTCGACTCGTTGCCAGAGCACCGACGAGGCATCGCGAACTTGCGATAGAAGACGGCTGGCTGTCACGGCCAACAGTGCGGCTTGGACGCCGTGTCCGCTGACGTCCAGCACATACACGCCGATGTGATTGTCGTCGAGCTTCAGCACGTTGAGCATGTC
>JAYVQJ010000752.1:0-5827 GCA_043777235.1 Planctomycetia bacterium | reverse complement strand
CGATCACCGTAGCCGACACGACGAACTTGAATCGTGAAACAATCTCGTCGGTGACGCTGACGGTGCAAGTCAGCGACAACGGTCCCGACACGGTGCGGACTGGCTCAACGAGCGTCACGATCAACGTGACCGACGTGAATGAGTTCAACCCGACGGTGAGCGGCGGGGTATTTAGTATCGCCGAGAACTCGGCGATCGGGACATCGCTGGGCAGCGTCAGCGGCGCGGATGGCGACGCGACGAACGGCGGGTTGAGCTATTCGATCACGGACGGCAATGAACTGGGCCTCTTTGCAATCAACTCGTCAACCGGTGCGATCACCGTAGCCGACACGACGAACTTGGATCGTGAAACAATCTCATCGGTGACGCTGACGGTACAAGTCAGCGACAACGGCCCCGGCACTGCACGCACTGGCTCGGCCAGCGTGACGATCAACGTCAGTGACGTGAATGAATTCAACCCGATCGTAAGCGGCGGGCCATTCAGTGTGGCGGAGAATTCCACGAACGGGACGTCGGTAGGGACCGTCAGCGGAGCGGACGGCGACGCGACGAATGGGGGCTTGAGCTATTCGATCACGGCCGGCAACGGCTTGGGTATCTTCACGATCAACTCAGCGAGCGGCGCGATCACCGTGGCGGACACGACGAACTTGAATCGTGAAACAATCTCGTCGGTGACGCTGACGGTGCAAGTCAGCGACAACGGCCCTGGTTCAGCCCGAACCAGCATGACGGATGTGACGATCAACGTGACCGATGTGAATGAGTTCACCTCGACGGTGATTGGGGGGCCCTTCAGCGTGGCCGAGAATTCGGCGAGCGGGACATCGGTGGGTACGGTGAGCGGTTCGGATGGTGATGCGACGAATGGTGGGCTGACCTATTCGATCACCGGCGGAAATGGGCTGGGCATCTTCGCGATCAACCCATCGAGCGGCGCGATCACGGTGTTGGACAAGACGAATCTGAATCGTGAGTCGGTGGCATTAGTGATGTTGACGGTGCAGGTCAGCGACAATGGCCCTGGCTCGGCACGGACCGGCACGACGGACGTGACTATCAACGTCAGCGACGTGAATGAGTTCGGTATCGGTTCGTTAGCGGATGCGGACATTGCACCCAACGCTGTCAACGAAAATTCGGCGATCGGGACAGTGGTTGGAATCACGGCGTTCGCTGCGGACGGCGACGCGACGAACAACACGATCACATACAGCCTGATGGATGATGCCGGCGGCCGGTTCGCGATTGGAAATAGCAGCGGAATTATCACGGTGGCCGGGGCGCTCGATCGTGAGGCCGCCACCAGCTACGACATCACAGTCAAGGCGACCAGTAGTGACAACAGTTTTTCAACTCAGACATTCACCATCGCGATCAACGGGGTCAACGACAACTCTCCGATATTCGCATCGGCGGCCGATGTGAACGTGGTCGAGGGCGCGACAAACGTAATCACGTTGACGGCCAATGATGCGGACTTGCCGAGCCAAGTGCTGACGTTCTCTCTGGCTGGCGGCGCGGACCAGTCGAAGTTCAATCTGACCGCTGACGGCGTGCTGACATTTCGATCGGCTCCCCGATACGACAACCCGACCGATGCGGACGCGGACGATGTTTACGTCGTGCAGGTGCAAGTGAGCGATGGCAGCCGGACGGCGATGCAGACCTTCAACGTCGGCGTCACGTCTTCCACGACCCGCGACATCGTGATGGATTCGGTGACTGCGGACGGGAAAACCACGCTGACGGTGCGGTATCAGATTTTGAACTTGGCGCTCACCGGCTCATTGGCATTGCGGTTTCTGCGGTCAACCGACGCTGCGGCTGATGCGAGCGACACGGCATTGAGCACAGTGACCATCAGCAACGCGGCGGATTTAGCCGTTGGAAGTCACACGCTCAATTTCACGATCGGAACGCAGGTATTGTTGCCTGGAGCGGGATCGGCGGAGATCGCGACGGACTATTTCTTACTTGCCGTGGCCGACCCGACCAACACGATCAACGAAGTCGATCGGAATCCGCTGAACGAGGACAACACGGCGGTGTTCGTGGGAGCCTACTCAGCAGGAAAGACGATTCATGTGCATGGCGGAGCGACCGGTGACACGGTGACGTTGACCTATCCTGCGAAAGCGACGGAAAACGTCACGCTCAGCTTGAGTGGCTCGATCAACGCGACGTATTCCATTCCGTACAACTCGACCGACGCGTTTCGAGTAAGGACGCACGCCGGCAATGACACGGTCAATGTCGTGAATGCGTCCAAGCTGACCGCGCGGCCCATGTTGGAACTCGGTGGGAACGGCGATGACGTGCTCAACGGAGCCGCCGGCGCGGACACGCTCAACGGCGGTAACGGAAACGACACACTCAGCGGTGGTCTGGGCAATGACTCGCTCGACGGAGGCAGCGAGGCCAACGCGACGAACAGGCTCGTCGAATCGGGCAACGTGAACTTCACCTTGACCAATTCCAGCTTGTCGGGCATCGGCACCGATACGCTGGCCAACTTGCAAGTTGCCAATCTCACCGGCGGGACCAGAAACAACACCTTCACGGCCAGCGGTTGGACGGGCACGGGCAGCTTCATCGGCGGAGGAGGGACCGACACGATCGTCGTCAGCAGGGATACGAACTTCACGTTATCGAACTCCGTTTTGCAGACCAGTAATGGCCCGAACGTGTCACTGACCGGCTTCACCAAAGCCGCATTGACCGGCGGCGCGAGTGACAACGTCTTCACGATCAGCACTTGGACGGGAACGGCCACTCTCGGTGGCTCGTCAGGGAACGATCAACTCGTCGTGGTGCGCGATGCGAACATGACGCTGACCAACACCTCGCTGGTATCGGCCGGCTTCGGCACGCTGACGCTCAGTGCCATCGAAACGGCAAACCTCGTTGGCGGCGACGCCAATAACGTCATCAACGCGAACTCCTTCACGCTGGGAGCCGTCACGTTGCAGGGCGGCGGTGGCAACGACGTTCTGATCGGTGGTTCGAAGAACGATTCGCTGCTGGGCGGCTCTGGCCGTGATCTGTTGATCGGCGGTGTCGGGGCAGACATTTTGGGGGGCGATGCCGGAGATGACATCTTGATCGGTGGCAAATGCTCACTCAGCGGCAACGCCGCGGCATTGAATGCGATCATGTCCGAATGGACGAGCGCGAAGAGCTATGCGACGCGCGTCAACAACCTGTCGAATGGTGGCGGCGCAAATGGCACAACCAAGCTCAATAGTGGCTCCGTCCAAAACGACTCGTCCGCAATCGATCAGCTCACCGGCGGCTCCGAAACCGATTGGTTCTTCCAATCCGCTGGAGACATCCTATTGGACTTCAATGCTGGTCTCAGTGAGATCAAGACGAACATCTGATTCCCTTTTGAATTTTCAGCGTGCTACGCTCAGTCTGTGCTTTTCCAAGTCACTGCCATTGCCGACAACGACCGAGGCCCGCGATATGTCGAGGCGGTGCTGAATTCGTTGCACGCGACGAATCGCCAACGGCAGCGTGTGAGTTTGGAGTTGAGTTGGCATCAAGGAACCGTGGGACTGTTCGCGCGAGTTCCAGAGGACTTGGTTGCGACATTCACGCATGACTTTGCAGACGCTTACCCCGGTTGCACGCTCACGGCCGTTGTTGACGAGACGCGCGACGTTGAAGTTGTGCCTTGGTCCGCCGAGTTGCGGTTGTCGCCCGACGTGTTTCCGCTGACGACGTATCGACAGTTTGAGAACATGCTCGACCGTGAACTGACCGATCCGCTTTCCGGGTTGCTCGCGGCGTTGCGTGCGAAGCCGAAGGGCTGCGTCGATGCCAGAATCGCGCTGGCCATTCGCCCTTGCCGAGCGAATTGGCATCGCTCGGCCAAGCGAGTCCTTCGCCGGATCGAGCGTGGTTTCCGATGGGATCGGCTGGAACGCTGGTATGCAAAACGAGCCAGGTATCCGCGAATCGCTGTGCGACTGCTCGCGTGGCTTGTCGGCAAAATGGCTCGGCAGGGGGAGTCATCGCTGGACGTGGCCATCGCGCGTGAGAAACTCAGCAGGCATCTATTCGAGTCCCATCTTGTTTTGACCGTCTGGTGCGCCACGAACGAAGCAAGTCTCGCTCGATTCGCTCTGACGCAACTGGCCGGAGCGTTTGGGAGATTCACGTCACACCGAGTGGACTTTGGAATGTCGCTGCCGCGATTGGGAATTCCGAAGCGGAACGGACGCGGCTTTCTTTTGTCGGCCGAGGAACTTGCCACACTCTGGCACCCGCCAACCGCGAATGTCCGCACCGCGAAGTTGCGAACGGCACTGTTCCGAGAGTTGGAACCTCCGGTCATGCTCCCCGCAAAGGAAAGGGAGCCGGGCGTCACGCTGCTGGGACGGGTGAAGTTTCGGGGCGAGCGGCAGCGGTTCGGCATTCGCCTCGATGATCGGCGACGACATCTTTACGTCGTGGGCAAGAGCACGCTGTTGCTCAACATGCTGTCGGATGACATCCAATCTCGCCGCGGCGTCTGTCTGGTTGATCCGCACGGTGACTTGTCCGATTCACTGCTGGAGCTGATCCCCAAGCATCGTAGTAATGATGTGATCCTGTTCGACGCCGCCGATCGCGAGCACCCGATCGTCTTCAATCCGCTCGCGTGTCGCGAGCCGATGCAACGGCCGCTGGTCGCTGACGGTGTGCTGACCGTACTCAAGCGGCAGTTCGGAGAATTTTTCGGGCCTCGCATGGAGGACATCCTGCGAAACAGCTTGTTGGCCCTGTTGGAGGCACCCGACTCAACGCTCGTCAGCCTGCAACGACTGCTAACCGATGCTGGGTTTCGGAAGACGATCACCGGCCGAGTGACCGATCCCGCCGTGCGACACTTCTGGCTCGGCACGTTCGCCAGTTGGAACGCCCGCTACCGCATCGAGGCCATTGCTCCCGTCGAGAACAAGATTCGACAATTCCTCAGCAATCCGATACTGCGAGCGATCATCGGACAGAGCCGATCGACGATTGATCTGCGCGAAATAATGGATCAAGGCGACGCGATCCTAATTGTGAACCTGTCGAAAGGCCGACTCGGTGACGAGACCTCGCGGCTGCTGGGTTCCCTCTTGGTGAGCAGCCTTCAGCTCGCGGCAATGAGTCGAGCCGAACTGCCGGAAGCGAAACGCCCCGACTTCTGTATCACGATCGACGAGTTTCAGAACTTCGTTTCCGCCGGCAACGGCACGTTTGCGACGATCCTCTCCGAGAGCCGTAAATATCGAACGCCGTTCGTACTCTCACACCAATTCTTGGAACAGCTCGACGAAGCCACTCTCGCGGCCGTGTTCCGTAACGTTGGTTCGATGCTCTGCTTTCAAGTCGGAGCCACCGATGCCGAACTGCTCGCGAAGCAACTCGGCGGTGACGTGACTGAGCACGACTTGATGAACCTGCCGAAGTTCACGGCTTATCTGCGGCTCTTGATCGATGGCCTTCCCTCACGACCATTCTCGATGACAACTCTGGAGCCAGCGAAATACCGACAGCAACGCGCCGACGCCATCCGCCGCGCATCCCGCCAACAGTTCGGCCGTCCCGCCGCCCAGGTCGAACGAGAACTTCAAGCGGCCTACGAAGCGTGATTCAACTTCAATCAGATCGCCGACACGTTGAGTGCCGATTGGCCCATTGCCTTCGTTACCAAGAACTCAAGTCGTGGCATACTCGCTCCGGTCGTTCCTTTTCACCCACCGGAGACAATGCCATGAAGCGAATCGAAAGTCTGAGGCAACTTGAGGAGTGCGGTATCGTTCCACTGACGGGCGAATCTGACGCC
>JAYVQJ010000751.1:0-5827 GCA_043777235.1 Planctomycetia bacterium | reverse complement strand
CGAACGGGCCGAAGAATTGGGCGTCGGCGTTTCTACCGGCTCACACGCAGGGGACGACGATCTTCCCACAACGCGAGAACCCCATCGAAGACTTGCTGCCGCGAGCCGACTTCGTCACCGCCGACAGCGACCGCGCGGGACTGGAATTGCTCAACCGCGTCAACCGCGACTTCGAGCGTTCGCGGCCGGGAGACTCGCGGCTGGAGGCTCGCATCCGGTCGTATGAGCTGGCCGCGAAGATGCAGCTCGCCGCGCCCGAGGCGTTGGACATCTCCAAAGAGCCGGCTCACATCTTGAAGATGTACGGCCTCGACACGCCGGGCCGCACGTATTCCGCCGAGATCAACATCCCCGAAGAGGCGGAATACTTCGGCCGCAAATGCCTGATCGCTCGGCGGCTGCTGGAGCGCGGTGTGCGGTTCATTCAGATTTGGTCGGGCAACGACAACAGCTTCCCGCGCCGCAATTGGGACAGCCACGAAGACATCGAACGCGATCACCGCCCGCTCGCGATGGGCATGGCCGTCGGAGCCGCCGCGCTCATCAAGGACTTGAAGCAACGCGGCCTGCTCGACGACACGATCATCCTCTGGACCACCGAGTTCGGCCGCATGCCTTCGACTCAAGGCTCAAAGGGGCGCGACCACAACCCGTTCGTCTTCACCAACTGGCTCAGCGGCGGCGGCATCAAGGGAGGGACCACTCACGGCCTCTCCGACCAATGGGGCTACAAACCGCTCGACCGCGAACACCCGACCGAGGTCTACGACATCCACGCCACCATCCTGCACCTGCTGGGCATCGACCACACCAAGCTGACCCTCCGCCACAACGGCATCGACCGCCGCCTCACCGACGTGCATGGGCATGTGATCGACGAGATCGTGGCGTAGGACGGGCACTCTTGCCCGTCGCGCTTGAGTTTTTTCTTGTTGTGAAGATCCTTGACCGCCAGAATCCGCTGACGGTTGAGGAATCTCTCGTGCGAGGATCAACGTCTGATGGCCTACGAAATCACCATCACGGCTGAGGCGGAAGACGACCTCGCGATCTTTCGAGCCATCGATCGCAAGCGGATTTCCGAGGCCATCGTGATTCAACTCACGCATCAAGCGGAGGTAGAAAGCCGGCATCGCAAGCGATTGCGAGAGAATCCGATCGCGTCCTGGGAATTGCGAGTCGAAAACTTTCGAATCTTCTACAACGTTGACGGCGAGACCGTCACAGTGGTTATCGTGGGCGTCGGCCAAAAGCGGCACAATCGACTTTATTTCCGAGGGGGAGAGGTTCAGCTATGAAAACCTTCAATCTGCATGAGCAACAGCCGAGCCTGGCCGAACTCCTCCAAGCCGCGCGTGGCGAGCCGGTCTTGCTCGTGGAACCCACGGGGGGGGAATTTCTTTTGTCCGCCGCGGACGACTTCGATGCCGAAGTGAAAGCATTGCGTGCCAGCCCAGCGTTTCAAGCATTCCTTGATGAACGCTCGCGTCCGACCCGAACCCGACCTTTCAATGAGTATGTTCGGGAACTCGACGAGGCACTCAAACGCGAAGCGCTCGCGCATGAATCCGCCGCGACGTGACAGCGGCATCGACCGCCGTTTCACCGACCAGGACGGTCAGCAACGCTCGCCCCTTCAAATCGACGAGTCCGTTCATGCTTCGAACTCACCGATTTGTACTGCCACCTGATGGCCGAAAAGCAAGGCGTACGAAATTCTTCCGGGACAAGCTCGTCGTGCCAGCTTCGCCGCTTCGCTGAGAGTCTTGCCAAGGTAATAGGTTTTGGAAATCGGTTCGATCGCGATAAATTCGTCTCGATGCTCGGCCTCAAGGGTCGTGCGAAGATTCTGCTCGTACATCTCTTTTGCCAACCGGACGATTTCACTCTTTGCCAGTTGCTCCGCCATCATTCATCTCCTGTTTGCCTCGCTCGTCACGCCATCGCCAAGTAGAGCGGAGTCATTGCGGCGACCGTCCCAAGAGCTGCAGATCGCCCGCTCGGAGCAGAGACAATTCTAAGCGAGACCTATGATCCACCCCCATCCGTTTGCACCGACGCGCCCATTACGAAAGAAGCAGTTCGTGGGTCACGATGTTGCCGAGCAGGGTTGTGGCGGAGCAGTCCTGGATGGCGACTTCCACCAGGCTTCCGGCGAGTCGTGGGTTGCCGTTGAAGACCACAATCCGATCGCAGCGCGTGCGGCCGACGAGTTGTGTTGGGCCTGAACTCGGTTCGCTGATGGCATTCAGAGGCACGAATGAGTCCTCGGAGTTCTCCGCGGCTTGAGCTTTTTTTGCAGACTTACTGATGCCTTCGACCAGCACCTCGAATGTCGAGCCGATGAGATCGGCGTTGTCCTCTTCGCTGATTTGGTTTTGCAGATCGAGCATCTCGTTGTTGCGATGACGCTTGACGTCTTCGGGGACGTCATCGGCCCAGAGGTCGATGGCTTTTGTTCCGGGACGCGGGCTGTATTTGAAGATGAATGAATTCTTGAAACGGCATTCGCGGATCAGATCGAGACTCTTCTGATACGACTCGTCCGTTTCGCCGCACATGCCAACGATGAAATCGCTGGAGATGGCGCACTTCGGCAATGTCTCACGAATGCG
Organism: Planctomycetia bacterium; assembly: GCA_043777235.1. GTDB lineage: Bacteria > Planctomycetota > Planctomycetia > Planctomycetales > Planctomycetaceae > SXKJ01. The sequence goes on along the minus strand of JAYVQJ010000751.1, from coordinate 3,212 downwards.
AGCGTGCATCTCGCGATATTCGCCGACCGTGTAGCCCCGTTTCATGCGCTTGAGGATTTCGTTGCAGCCGGACTGCGCCGGGACGTGCAAGTACTGGGCGACCTTCGGCAGATCGCGAACGGCTTGCAACAAGTCATCGGTCATGTCGCGCGGATAGTTGGTCACGAACTTGATGCGGTCGATGCCGGGAGTGTCGTGAATCAGTTCCAAAAGATCAGACAGTCGGAAGAGTTTTCCGTCTTGCGTGACCTTGTAGCTGTTGACCGTTTGGCCCAGCAGCGTGACTTCTTTGACTCCTTGCTGAGCCAGCAGTCGGACCTCGTGAGCGATCTCGCGCGGCGGTCGGCTTTGTTCCGGGCCGCGTGTCATCGGCACAACGCAATACGTGCAGAACTTGTCGCAGCCGATCATGATTCGCACGAAGGCTTGATACGGCGACGGTCGCATCGTCGGATCGCGCGCGGGGTCATAGCTCTCGAAGCTCGATGCGACTTCGGTTCGCGAGCCTTCTTTGCGGTCGAGACTGACCGCGATGCGGCGGCCGCGGTCGGTGCGAGCTTCGTCGATAAGACGCGGAATCTCTTTGAGTTGCCCGGTGCCGACGACCAAATCGACGTGCGGGGCGCGGTTGAAGATCAGCTCCTGATCTTTCTGAGCCATGCAGCCCATGACGCCAATGACTTGGTTCGGGCGTGCTCGCTTGCTGAATTTCAGGCGGCCGAGTTGGCTGTAGATTTTGTGCTCGGCGTGATCGCGCACGGAGCAAGTGTTGAACAGGATCGTGTCGGCCTCTTTGACATCGTTCGTCAGCGAGAAGCCTTGTTGGCGCAGCTCGGCAACGACGAGTTCGCTGTCGAGCATATTCATCTGACAGCCGACAGTCTCAATGTAGAGTTTGCCGTTGTGTGCGGGAGCGGTCATGGCGTGAGCTTGTAGGATGGGCACTCTTGCCCGTCAAACGGCGGACGGGCAGGAGTGCCCATCCTCGGTCAATCGCGGACGCGTTCGATGTATTCGCCGGTGACGGCGTCGATGCGGACCTTTTCACCAGTTGCCACGAAAGAGGGAACTTGGATTTCGGCTCCGGTTTCGACGGTCGCGGCTTTGGTCACGTTCGAGGACGTGTTACCGCGGACGGCTGGCTCGGTGTAGGTGATTTCGAGCGTCACATGGGCCGGTGGCGTGAAGTCGATCAGGCGGTCATTCCAATACAGCAGTTGGCAGAGGCTCCCTTCCTTGATGTAACGGAGCGCCTCGGCACAGGTTTCAATCGGCAGCGAGTGTTGCTCGAAGGTTTCGTTATCCATGAAGACGAAGCCATTAGCGTCACGGTACGAGTAAACGCCGTCGTTCTTCTGGACATCGGCTTCTTCAAGCCCATCGCCGCTCTTGTAGGTCTTGTCGATGTAAGTTCCCTTGAGCAAGTTCTTGAGCCGCGTGCGATACAGCGCTTGGCCTTTGCCCGGCTTGACGAATTCGAGTCCGACCATGTCGTATGGCTCGCCATCGACGATGACTTTGATTCCCTTCTTGAAGTCGCTGGTATTGATGTTGGCCATTGGTCTTTCTCGGAGCTAACGGATAGTGTTCGCGGGGAAGGACGATGGGCACTTTTCCTCGTCCAAAAGTCTGTGACGGGCAAGAGTGCCCATCCTACGAAGCCCCGCAAAAGGGGCGGGTTTATAGCGGGGTCGCGACGTTGATGTCGAGCATGGTTTCGGGAATTGTCAGTCTGTCGGAACGGTTCGTGCCAGAGCCTTCCAACATCGCGCCGCGATCCACGTCCGATGACTGGCGACGTTCGTTGGCCGATGCGGTTCGCGATCCTGTGGAATTACTCCGACGATTGGAACTCACGTCATTCGGCTCACGACTTTCGGCAAACGGCGGGAGTGGAAACTTTCCATTGCTCGTGCCGGAAAGCTTTCTGCGGCGGATGAAATCAGGGGACATCAACGACCCGCTGCTCCGACAAGTGCTGCCGTTCGCCGAGGAAGAGGAAAACGTTTCCGGCTTCACAATCGACGCGCTCGATGAGGCGACGTATCGCAAGGCTCCGGGGTTGCTTCATAAGTACGAAGGCCGAGCGTTGTTGGTACTGACGGGTGCCTGCGCGGTGCATTGCCGCTACTGCTTTCGGCGGCATTACCCGTATGCGTTGGAACCGAAGCGGCTCGACGATTGGGAGCCGGCATTCGCGGCAATTGAGCAAGACGAAACGATTCACGAAGTGCTGCTCAGCGGAGGCGATCCGCTGATGCTGACGGATGACCGATTGTCGGCGGTCGTGCGGCGGTTGGAGGCGATCCCGCATCTGCGCCGGCTGCGAATTCACAGTCGGCTGCCGATCGTGTTGCCGAATCGAGTGACCTTGGAATTGCTCGACCTTTTGACGACCACGCGGCTCACGAGTGTGGTCGTCGTTCATGCGAATCATCCCGCCGAACTGGTTGCCGACTGTGCATTGGCTTTGAGGCAACTTGCTCAGTCGGGTGTGATGGTACTTAATCAAGCGGTGCTGTTACGCGGGGTTAATGATTCGGTCGAGGTGCTCGCGGAACTGAGCGAACGACTGATCGAGTTGGGCATTCGGCCGTACTACTTGCATCAACTCGATCGCGTCTTTGGCACTGCTCACTTTGAGGTGTCCGAAGAAACTGGCCGGCAGTTGATTGAGCAACTACGACGAAGACTGCCGGGTTATGCCGTGCCGCAGTACGTTCGCGAAACACCGGGCGACCCGTTCAAAGTGCCGCTCGTCTGATCGAACGCCATCTGAGGGTCGGCAGAGTCGCCGATGTGAACGTCAAAGTCTTCGCTGCGTCGATTGCGGAACCGTTACGAAAACATGTTCGCATGAGTCCACCGCAGCAGATTCTGGCGAGTCGCAGGATAGGTTCAAAAACGCCATCCAGTCGTTATTTCCTCTTCACGACCGTTCATTGCCGGCACCCAGCGAGATGCTTGACACGCGGGTTGCTGCTCTTAATCTGCCACCTTTGCCAGGGTTGCTCCGGACGTCCCGGTGGCCCGTTTCGAAATGTTTCATCACGAATGAGGATCGCTTCAATGGTATTCACAACTTGGCTCACCAACCTGCCGAATCGTCTCAGCCGACGTCGCTGTGTTCGCAAACTGAAGTCTGGCCTCTCAAACCATTCGGCAGAGGTACTGGAGCCACGCGCGTTGTTGTCGGTGACTCAGTTCGATGG
>JAYVQJ010000750.1:0-5844 GCA_043777235.1 Planctomycetia bacterium | reverse complement strand
GCTCAGATGACTCTGGATGGAGTCGAGACCGAAGGCGGGGAGAAGAAAACGATTGCCGATCCGTGCTGCGGATCGGGGCGGATGCTTCTCGCCGCCGCTGACGTTCAGCCACATTGGGATTTCGTGGGGCAGGATATCGACCTGCGTTGCGTGCGAATGACGGCGATCAACATGGCTCTTCGCAATTTGTACGGTCACGTCATTTGGGGCAATTCACTCGGCACCGAGAAGCGGCTCGTGTACCGCACGGGCTTCAATCTGCGTGGCTTCGTCCGCGAGGTGCCACTCGGCGATTGCCCTGAGCCAGTTCAGAAAACCGCCAGCCAGCCCCCAGCCCCACCCTCGTCAACGCCACTCGATTCATCTTCCGAGCAACACGAAACACAGAGACCGGACGACGAGCCACCACCGCCGGGAAAGCAGCTCATTTTGTTCTGACCCGATGGTTCGTCGAATCCGTGCTAATCCGGCCAAAATCTGATAGGTTCAGGTTCTGAAAAGCGTGAGTTGGAGGCAGTGATCGAACCTACTACGTCGCCATGTCTCTGGTCGGTGCTGTGACCACGAGCCATTCAAAATTCTGATCGCGTGGAAGCTATGCCGTCGATGCCAGAACAATCACAGGCCCAGAGTGCTCGACCGCCGAATGCGAGTGGTGACACGGATGATGCCGATGCCAAAGTGATTGTCACGGAGCAGTTGGATGGAAGCCCGACCGCAACACGCTTCTCGCCTGTCATCGCCTCGGCAACGAAACCGCCCTTCACGCCCTACCACGCCAAATACCTCGCCTATGAACTCACGCGGCGGGTAGGTGCGGATCAAGCAGACAAGCTCGCACAGTCGTTGAGCAATGCGACGGTGGACCTGAATCCGCACCAAGTTGATGCTGCTCTGTTCGCGTTTCGTTCGCCGTTGTCGCGTGGTGCGATCCTTGCGGACGAAGTCGGATTGGGGAAGACCATCGAAGCGGGCCTCATCATCAGCCAGCTTTGGGCGGAGAAGAAGCGGCGGATTCTCGTGATTGCTCCTGCGTCGTTGCGTAAGCAGTGGAGTCGTGAACTTGTGGAGAAGTTTTTTCTCCCTTCGATCATCTTGGAATCCAAGAGCTTTCGTGAGTTGTCCCGAAAGACGTCGTCGCCGTTCGAGCCAACCAATCAGATCATTCTTTGCTCGTATCAATTCGCCCGCAGCAAGGCCGTCGAACTCACCGCGATCCCGTGGGATTTGGTCGTCTTCGATGAAGCTCACCGGCTGCGGAATGTCTACAAGAAAGACAACAAGATCGCTCGTGCTCTTCGGGATGCGTTCCGTGGCAAGCCGAAAGTGTTGCTGACGGCGACACCACTTCAGAACTCGTTGATGGAGTTGTACGGCCTCGTCACGTTCGTGGACGAACACGTTTTCGGAAGTGAAGACGCCTTCCGTGAACTCTACGCCAAGAAGTCTGACGGCCTTCCGGCGGGAGTGCTCGCCAATCTGCGGGCACGCCTCGCGCCGATTTGCCAACGGACGCTGCGAAAGCAGGTCACGGAGTATGTGCGGTACACGCGACGCATTCCTATCACCGAGGACTTCACGCCGTCACGCGATGAAGAGCGACTGTACGAACTCGTGTCGGCGTATTTGCAGAAGGACAATTTGCACGCACTCCCCAACAGTCAGCGGCAGCTCATTGAGCTTGTCCTTCGCAAGATTCTGGCGTCGTCATCCTTTGCCATCGCCGCCACGCTCGGCACGATGATAGGCCGACTTCAGAAGTTGGAGCGTGATGCAAACGCCGCCGCCGCAGAGCAAGTAACCGACGTCGTGGGAGACGACTTGGATCACGCCGACACCCTTGAAGAAGAGTGGCAGGAATCGCAAGACAACGGCGATCAACCGCCAGTCGATGACACCAAGCCAACCGTCCCCCCAGCCGAACTTCTCAAGAGTATCCGTGCCGAGTCCCAAGAACTGACCGCCTACAAGACGCTCGCCGAGTCCATCACACACAATGCGAAAGGGGAGTCGCTGCTCAAGGCATTGCGACTCGGATTCGCCAAGGCCGTCGAACTCGGAGCCAAGCCAAAGGCACTGATTTTCACCGAGTCACGCCGCACTCAAACCTATCTCCTTGGCCTTTTGGAATCGAGCGGCTACGCGGGCAAGATCGTCTTGTTCAACGGCACGAATACCGACCCCGACTCGAAACGCATCTATCAGGAATGGCTCAAGCGGCACGCCGGCCAAGAGTGCGTGAGCGGTTCGCCGACGGCCGACATGCGTTCGGCATTGGTTGAGAAGTTTGGAGACGAGGCTTCGATCATGATCGCCACGGAGTCGGCGGCTGAGGGAGTCAACTTGCAGTTCTGCTCGCTCGTCGTGAACTACGACCTGCCGTGGAACCCACAGCGGATCGAACAGCGGATCGGCCGTTGCCACCGGTACGGGCAGAAGCACGACGTCGTGGTGATCAACTTCGTCAACCGCAAGAACGAAGCCGACCAACGTGTGTTTCAGCTTTTGAATGAGAAGTTCAAGTTGTTCGATGGCGTCTTCGGTGCGTCCGATGAAGTGCTCGGTGCATTGGAATCGGGGATCGACATCGAGAAACGCATCAGCGAAATCTACAAGCGTTGTCGATCGGCCAACGACATCACGCAGGCATTCGACCAGTTGCAACGGGAACTCGACGAGAAAATCTCGACGACGTTTCAGGAGGCCCGCACGAAGCTGCTGGAAAATTTCGACGAGGACGTGCATCACAAAATGCGACTCCGCCAGACCGAGACGCAACAACGTCTCGACCGCTACGAAGATTGGCTTTGGGCACTCACCGCGACCGAACTGGCTGGACAAGCCGAGTTCGATTTGTCTGGTCATCGCTTCGCACTCGCGAGTGTTCCCGCTGGCTTACCGGCGACCGAGATTCCGCTCGGAAACTATCGGCTTCAGCCGCCGCAGGAGCGTGAGCGAGATAGCGAGTTGGTTACGGACTTTCATTATCGTCCCGGTCATCCGCTCGCCGAAGGGCTGATCACGCGAGCCAAAGCACGGGCTTTGCCGCCCCGTGAACTTCATCTCGACTATTCTCGCCGAGGGGTGCGGATCACGCTGGTTGAGCAACTTCTCGGTCAGTCGGGTTGGCTTCGCATCGAGCAACTCACGGTCGCTTCGCTCGACACCGAGGAGACGCTGCTCGTCACCGGCGTCACGGACGACGGCCGTGTCCTTGACCGCGAAACTTGCGAGAAGTTGCTGACGATCCCCGCCGACTTGGGAGCCGAAGCGTTGCCGAACGACGCGATGCAGACTCGCTTAGAGGCGGCGATTCAATCACAGTCGAATCAAGTGCTCGTGGAATCGCAGAGCCGCAACGAAATGTTTTTCGACGCGGAATCCGACAAGCTCGACTCTTGGGCGGATGATTTGAAAGAGAACTTGGAACGCGACCTCAAGAACATCGAAGTTGAGATTCGCGAGGCGAAGAAAGCCAAACGCCTCGCGGGCGACTTACAAAGTAAAGTCGCCGCCCAAAAGCGAGCGAACGAATTGGAACAGCAGCGGAATCTCAAAAAGCGAACCCTGTTCGATGCCCAAGATCAGATCGAACAGCGGAAGGATTCACTCATTGCCGACGTTGAGGGTCGATTGCGGCAGCAGACATCCCGTCAAAACGTCTTCACGATTCGTTGGAAGGTCACCTAAGCGATGCCCCACATGCTCTGGAATTTCATTCTCGGCACTCGCCCACAACTGCTTGCCGGTTGGGTGGTTTGGCGTCGGCATAAGCGTTCGCACCTGCGAAATCGCTCAATCGTCCGTGCCGGAATGCCGATGATTCGTTTGCCAGAATGGCCGGATTGCGCTATTCTGCATTTAACACACCCGTCGCACCGCTCCCTTCTTCGGAAGGTGACGTGCATAAAGGACGGGTTCTTTTTTTGCGCCCAGCGGTTTTCACTGGGGGCGGTTGCCGCATGAGCCAGCCATCTTCCACCCCCCGGCCCTCGTATCAAAAGCCGTGGCTATCGCACGCCGATCAAGTCGCGAAGCTCGTTTCTCGCGGTCTGACGATCGCAGATCATGCCGCCGCTGAGCGGTTTCTGTCGCACGTCAATTACTACCGTTTCAGTGGGTACTGTCTCGCGTTCGAGCAGCAGCGGCACCAGTTCAACGGCGGTTGCACGTTCGAGCAGGTGAAGGCGGCCTATGAGTTTGATTTGGTTTTACGCGACCTTGTGACCGAGGCATTGGAAGTTCTGGAGGTCGATTTCCGGTCGGCGATCGCATACCACTTTGGCCAGCGGCATGGAGCCTTTGGTCACACGGATCGTGCCAAGTTTTACGGGTCATTCAACCACACCGAATGGCTGGTGAGGTTGCGAGACGAGGGGCAACGCTCAAGCGAACTCTTCGTGGAGCACTTCAAAAAAAATTACAGCCAGTTTCCCGACTTGCCTATTTGGATGGCGATGGAAGTGATGTCGTTCGGGGCGCTGTCCAAGATGTTTCAGGGGATGCTTCGCGACGACCAGCGGCCGGTTGCTCAGCGTTATGCGGTGCAGCCTCGTGACTTGGTCGCGATCTTCCATCACTTGGTTTATGTGCGGAATCTTTGTGCTCACCATTCGCGGCTTTGGGATCGTGTTTGGGCGATCAAGCCATCACTGCCGAAGGCGAAGTCGTGGCAGCCGCCGTTATTGCCGTCGAATGAGCGGCTGTTCGCGACATTGCTTCTGCTGTATCACCTGATGAAATGCTGCCCCGCCGTGGGAGGATTCGCCGGTCATTGGCGGGACCGGTTGAAGCGGCACCTTGAACAACCGCCGTCAGCGGTAAATCCCTTGGACCAGATGGGAATGCCGACGAACTGGAAGCAGCACCCCGTTTGGAAATGACTTCACCGATTTGATAGCCGCTCGACGGGGCGAAGGGATAAGATCGCACGGAACACTATGGCCAAGACGAAGCTTGAACTCACATGGATCGGCAAGGAGAAGCGGCCGAAGCTGGAGCCTCGCATTCTGCTGGAGGATGCCAGCCAGTCGTATCACGCGGCTAAGCGGGTGACGGACAAAGACCTGTTCGATAACCGGCTGATTTTCGGAGACAACTTGCTCGCGTTGAAGGCGCTGGAGCAGGAGTTCGCGGGCAAGATCAAGTGCATCTACATCGACCCGCCGTACAACACCGGCTCAGCGTTCAAGCATTACGACGACGGCGTTGAGCATTCGCTGTGGTTGTCGCTCATGCGTGACCGGTTGGAAATACTTCGGCGACTACTGACGAAGGATGGGTCAATTTGGGTCACCTTGGACGACAACGAGTGTCACTACGCGAAGGTCATGTTGGACGAGGTCTTCGGTCGAGCCAACTTCGTTACTACCGTTATCTGGCAGAAAATTTACACCATAAAGAACTCTGCAAGGCAGTTCTCCAGTATGCACGACTACTTGTTGGTGTACGCGAAGGACGGAGCTACTTGGCTACCGAATCGGCTCGCTCGTGCGGAAAAACAAGACAAGGCGTACAAGAATCCAGACAACGACTTGCGTGGCCCTTGGAAGGCGACACCACTCCATGCTCGGAATCCCTACAGCGCTGGACGTTACGAAATCGTGAGTCCAACCGGCCGTCGATTTCTTCCGCCATCAGGGACGTATTGGCGCATCTCCGTTACCAGTTACCAAGAAATGCTTGAGGACAATCGCATCTGGTGGGGTCAGGGTGGCGACAGTATTCCGTCGCAGAAACGATTCTTGAGCGAGGTCAAGGACGGCGTCACGCCTTCCACGCTCTGGCTGCACACTGAGGCAGGTCACAATGGCGAAGCAAAGAACGAACTACGTGCGCTACTAC
>JAYVQJ010000749.1:0-1531 GCA_043777235.1 Planctomycetia bacterium | reverse complement strand
AGTGACGGTGATCGAAGCGGGACCGGAATTCAAAGAACTTGGAACCGCGGATCTGGGTGAAGGTTCTTATTCAACCCCCGCAATTGCCAACGGGCGGTTGTATCTGCGAACGTTTTCTCGATTGAAGTGTCTGCAAGCCAAGAAGAATTGATCGGCAAGGCGAGTCGGACGAAGGTCTTTGTAACGGAACTCAACATGCCGAATTGGATTGGTGGAGATTGTCCCTCGTGCGGCGAATGGATGCCGCCAAATCAGGTGCGGTGTCGCAACTGCCGCACGCTGCTCAACGAGGATTTGAAACCCGACAGCGTGGAAATCCCGCAGTTTGTCCCTTTGCAAGAGGTCGACAGCATGGTCGAAGTTTCTCCGTCGGGCTACTACGTCCTCTGCCCGCACTGCGATAAAGAACTGCGGATCAACCGCAAGTACATCGGACAGGGGGTCTCGTGCAAATTCTGCGCGGGATCGTTCCGGTTTGATCTCTCCAGCCCCACCGCCAAGCCAGTCGCGTTCTATTCCGACTGTCCCCACTGCTCGGAAGAGCTGCGAGTGGCGATCAAATACCTCGGCATGAAAGTCGCCTGCAAACTTTGCAGCGGCAAGCTGCACTTCGTCCCGAACAGCGGCGACTGAAGTGTGGTCCGCTTTCGCCGAAAGCGGATTGCGAGCGCAGCAAGCGCCTACTTTTTGAAACTGTTTCTCGATCTGTTTGCCTCGTCCGCTTTCGGCGAGAGCGGACTACACGTCATGCCAACCGCATTCTCGCTCGAACCTGGCACCGCTGTCCTGCTGATCGCTCACGGCAGCCGCTTAGCCGCAGCCAATGCCGACTTGCTCGAACTCGCCGAGCAACTCCGCTCGCGTTTGCCCGGTCATGTCATTGAGACTTCATACCTCGAACTGACCGAGCCAACGATCCCGCAAGGTGCGGCGCGCTGTGTCACTCTCGGTGCGACACGAGTGCTCCTGCTGCCGTACTTCCTCTCCGCTGGCACGCACGTGACGGAAGACCTCCGCCGCTTCCGCGCTCAATTCGCCGAACAATGGCCGAGCATCCGCTTCGACCTCTGCCCACCTCTCGGCCTGCACCCGCTGATGCTCGACATCGTCTGTGATCGGCTGCGTGAAACTTTGTAGCCCTCACCGCTCCGCGTGAGGACAGCCGAACCTGCGAACGCCGTCGATTCGTCAAGCCACGTCGAACGTGCGCTCGGCTGACTTCACGCGGAGCGATGAAGGCTACTTTGCGCTCCCCCCTACTTCGGTTCTGCCTTCTGCCGCTGCGACAGCAGATAGCTCACCAAATCCAAGAACTCGCGCTCGTTCAAAATCTCGGCCACATTGGCGGGCATCAGCGACAGGTTCGACTTCACACGCTCGTCAATGTCGGCCAGCGGGACAGTGAATTCCTTCCCTTTGTTGTCGGCCAGCACGAGCGTCGCTCCTTCTTCGCGGCGACTTAGGCCGGAGAAAATCTTTCCGTCTTTCGTGATGACCGTCGTCGTGCGGAAATTCACATCGACGTTCCGAT
>JAYVQJ010000748.1:0-1531 GCA_043777235.1 Planctomycetia bacterium | reverse complement strand
CTTTTGTTTTCCCATTTCATCGTTTCCGAAAGGACCATCTCATGCCCGGACTGACTGTTGCTGAAAAGAATCATTGGAAGGATCGGTTGTCGAAACGGATCGACCGGCGGATTGAGACCATTGCCGCCGAGGAACCCAACCTGCTCGACCGCGTGAAGCGGGACGCGCGCGAGCGGGCCATGCAGTCGCTCAACGTGGCCGAGTTGCAGGCGGACGTCGATGCGATCGAGACTGAGGAAGAGGCGCTGTCAAAGCGGAAGAGCGTGCTGCACCGCACAATGTTGGCACGAGTCCGCCGCGTGCCGCTCGAAACCATCGACCTGAACTACACACCCAACTACTACAACAACGAGGTCGAGAACGCGGTCAAGTCGCGACAGGCGATCCACGAGGACGAGTTGCTGGCCGAGTGCGAAGTCGGCCGCCGCGTCCTCAAGCTGCGGCAGGAGCGTGAGTCACTGCTTGATGTGGTGTGGTTATCGAGTTCTCCCGTCCAAATTCGCGAATTGTGGGCCAAGGTTTCTGATCTGCTCGGTGATGAGCAGACGCAGTTGCACCGCGACGCGCTGAAGACCACGCCCGTCCAAGACTGATGCAGGCAGCATCAGCACTGCGTTCTAAGCCGGCCTCGATGTCGCGAAATCGTTCGTGCCGTCGAGGCCGTTTCGTTTCCACGTCTTCAATACAAGGAGTCATCGTGTCTCACATCGTTCGGATTCAAACTCAGGTGCGTGACGAGGCGGCGGTGTTTGCTGCCTGCCGCCGTCGCCAGCTTGGCGAGCCGGTGGCTGGCAAGCATCTGCTTTTCAGCGGCGAGGTTGAAGGGCTTGCCGTGCGATTGCGGGATTGGACCTATCCCGCCGTCTGCCAGCTCGAAACCGGTGAAGTCCAGTACGACAACTTCGGGGGTCGCTGGGGAGAGCAGCGGGAACTCGACCAGTTCATGCAGGCGTATGCCGTCGAGAAGGCTCGCATCGAAGCTCGCAAACGCGGGCACGCGGTCATGGAACAGTCGCTGGCGGACGGGTCGATCAAGCTCACGGTTCAGGTCGGAGGTGTCGCATCATGAAGTGCATCGAGATCACCGTGTCCCCGACCGGGCAGTCCAGCGTGCAAGCCAAAGGCTTCATCGGCAGCGAGTGCCGCGAGGCGAGCCGATTCATCGAAGAGGCTCTTGGCCAGCGAGTCAGTGAGTCGCTGACGGCTGAGTTTCATCAGGCTGCTCAGCAACAACAGGCCGTCCAACAGTCCGCGTGATCGCGGCACATCGGGCGAAATCCCTTCTATCTGCGGAGGCCGTTGAGCGTGTGACCGGGAGATCCCGGCGCACCCTCAGCGGCCTCCGCGTTTTCTTCCTCACTCTTTGAATTCTAATGGAGGTCTCATGTCTTTGTCTGAACGGCTGGCCGAGCATGTGCGGGCCTGCTTCACTGGAATTTGGATCGAAAGTCACGAACACGAAGACGCTTTGCGCGACATCGCGCGGCTCTGTCACGAAGAAGATTGGCGGCTGGCAACGTGGGACATTGAT
>JAYVQJ010000747.1:0-5871 GCA_043777235.1 Planctomycetia bacterium | reverse complement strand
ACTTCGGTCACAAGACCAGCAAGTGGAACCCGAAAATGCGGCCGTATATTTACGGCAAGCGAAATCAGATCCACATCATCGACATCAAAGAGACCGTGCGCGGTCTCTTGCGAGCGAAGAAGTACCTCGAAAAGGTTTCTTCTCAGGGCAGCTTGATCCTGTTCGTCGGAACGAAGCGACAAGCTCAAAACCCGATCGTCGAAGCGGCCGCGGCTTGCGGGATGCCTTACGTCTCCGAGCGTTGGCTGGGTGGCACGTTCACGAACTTCCGCACGATTCGCAATCGGCTGAAGCGGCTCGAAGAGCTGGAAGGTCTCGTCACCACCGGTGAGATCAATACGTACTCGAAGAAGATGCAATCCACGCTCGGCCGTGAGCGCGAGAAGATCTTCCGAAACCTGAACGGCATCCGCAGGCTCAACCGCATGCCCGAAGCGGTCGTCGTCATCGACCCGACCAGAGAGCACAACTGCGTCGACGAGTGCAAGATCATGGGGATCAAAGTCGTGTCGCTGATCGACACCGACAGCAATCCCGACAAGGTTGATCTGCCGATCCCCGGCAACGACGACAGCATCCGCTCGATCCGCCTGATCCTCACGCACCTTGCCGAGGCGGTACTCGCCGGCAAAGGGGCGACGCCGGTTCAGGACAAGGAATCCGTCGCGGCGGACGAACCGAAAGCCGTGCCGTCGTTGGCGTAGTTTGCCACTCGACACGACTCGCAGGGGTGAGTCGTGTTGGTGTCAACCATTTCTCGCATTTCGCTCAGCAACCGCATGACCGTGGTCGCGACGAGCGTGTTTCATTTTGAGAGGAGATTCTCATGGCCGAAATTTCTGCCGCCGCCGTCAAGGCGCTGCGTGAACTGACCAATTGTCCGCTGATGGATTGCAAGCAAGCTCTGACCGAAGCCAACGGCGATCAAACTCAAGCCGTTGAAGTTTTGAAGTCCAAGTTCAAGAAAGTGATGATTAAGCGAGCTGACAACGCGACCTCCGAAGGCAAGATTTGGATCGAGATCAAGCCGGATGGTTCGGAAGCGGCGATGATCGAATTGCAGTGCGAGTCCGCTCCGGTCGCCGGTGCGGAGTCGTTCCTTGCGTTGGGTCAGCAGTGCGTCAAGCAGTTGCTCAACGGTCCCGGTGCCGATTCGCCGGATGCCCTGTTGGCTCAGCCAGCGCCGGACACTCCGGGTAAGATGTTGAAGGACATCTACGAAGACGTGGTCAACACGATTCGCGAAAAGATCGTGCTGGCACGGATCGCTCGCGTCAAAGGCCCGGTTGGCGGATACGTCCATCACGACGGCAAGCAGGGCGTGCTGTTCCAAGCGGAAGGTGCCAGCGTGACGGCTCCAGTGCTGCGCGATGTCGCGATGCACGTCGCCGCGCTCAAGCCAAACTGCACGTTGCCAGAACAATTGCCCGCCGACGTGGTCAACGCCGAGCGTGACCGCTTGCGCTCCGAAGCCAAGAAGACCGGCAAGCCCGACAACATCATCGAGAAAATTGTGGACGGCCAGTTGAACGTGTTCTACTCCGAGCAAGGAGTGCTCGTCGCCCAGCCGTTCGCAAAGGACGATTCCAAGAAGGTCAGCCAAGCCCTCGCCGAAGCGGGCCTCAAAGCAGTCAGCTTCACTCGCTGGGTGCTCGGCCGATAATCGTTCGTCGTATCGCCATCAGGCAAGTTTTTTTGATGTTCACGAACGAGGGGCGACATAGCCCCTCGGTTTATTTCAGGACGGACATTGCAAATTGCAAAATGAAAATTGCAAATTGCAAATTTCAATCACACCGCAATTTGCAATCGAGTCTCTCATGTCCGACAAGCCCAAACGCATTTTGTTGAAGATCAGCGGTCAGAGCTTCTGCCGTGCTGGTGAAACCGGTATCCACATGGAGGAGATCACTTCGATCTGTGCGCAGATCAAGCGAGTCGTCGATCAAGGAGTGCAGCTCGCGATCGTGTGCGGCGGCGGGAACATTCTGCGAGGCAAAGAATTCGCCGCCGTCAGCGCGGCGATCAAGACACCGACAGCCCACTATATGGGGATGCTGGCGACCGTCATCAATGGACTCGCACTGCAAGACGCGCTCGAAAACGCCGGTGTGGAAACTCGGCTTCAAACGGCGATCCAGATGGAAAAAGTCGCCGAGCCGTTCATTCGCCGCCGCTGCATTCGGCACTTGGAAAAAGGACGAGTCGTCGTCCTCGCGGCCGGGACGGGCAGCCCGTTCGTGACGACCGACACTGCGGCCGCGTTGCGTGCTCGCGAGATCGAGGCGGACGTTCTGCTGAAGGCGACGAAGGTGGACGGCATCTACTCGGAAGACCCAGAGAAGAATCCTCACGCGGTTCGTTATTCGGAAATTTCCTACCAAGACTTCCTGCGTCAGAACTTGAAGGTGATGGACGCTCAAGCGATTCATCACTGCATGGAACACAACATTCCGATCGTCGTGTTCAACTATAAGAAGCTGGGCAACATCGAACGCGCCGCCGCCGGTGACCGAGTCGGCACGCGTGTGCTACCCGCCGCAGAGATTTCAAAGGCTTGAATCGCCGAAGTGAAATGGTGTCTTGCCGAGTCGCTCGCTCAATTTCATGGCAATTCCAAAAGACCAAATCCTGATGGGCGTCGGCATCGCCTCGATCTGCCTAACCGGCATGGCGAGGTCTCGTTGGCTGTTGGCCAACACGCGCAAAGGGCAGAACCTGGTGACTCGCTACGGCGAGACGACAGCACAGCGCGTCGTTTGGCTGGTGTGTCTGTTGGGCATCACATTCGGCTCACTGCTGGCGAGCGGCATCGTGCGTCCGATCGCGTGGTAAGTAGGCGAGTCACTCCGTGACTCGCATTCCGGTCACGGAGTGACCGGTCTACGTAATGACCGGTCTACGTAATGACCGGTCTACGCAGTCGCACACAAGCAACTCTCGAAGCAACCGCCTGAAAGCCGAGCGACTCGTACAACGACACCGCTGGGACGTTGCGAACGTCTGCGACGATCAACAAGCGATCGACTCCCGCATCACGAGCGGCGTCCAGCGCATCGAGCAGCATCGCTCGGCCAACGCCGCTGCCGCGAGCCGATTCGATCACGCCGACGTACAACACTTCCCAGGCGTCTTCGTCGCGACGGTCCACCATCAGCAAGATGCCGACGTCGATTCCCTCGCGACGATACAGCCGCCACATGTCCGGCTTGAACGAGCCGGCCGCTTCGTGACTCTTCAACGACTGATTGCCGTCGCGTATGCCGTTGAGTTCCGGGCAGTCGAGCGTGCCGCAATAGGTCGCTTCCAAGACGTTCACGAACGCTGTTCGATTGCGTGAACGACGATACGGTTTGTAACTCAGTAACGATCGCTCCGACTTTTTCGACCACTTCGTGCCGTCGTTCAAGGGACGCTCGAAGAATCGCAACTCCGTCAGCCGCGTGAAGCCATTGCGTTGCAGCGCCGCTTGATCGTGCGATTGATTCGGCTCCAACAACGATTGGCCGATCCACGCTCCGGCGGCATCGAGTTGTCGAGCCGCCTCGGCCAGCAGCGCGTCTTCGATAACCTCGCTGGCAGGACTGTCGAGTTGGTTGAGCCGTGCATCATCGACGACCGGCGGCCAGACAATGCCGACGTCGTTGTCGCGGACGATCGTGAGTTGAGCACCGATAGGCTGGCCATCAATCTCCGCCAGCAAGAGATGACGTGGGTCGAACTCGCCGTCTTCGATCTCTTGCGGAATCTCGGCGATTCGCTGCGATCGCGCCTCATCCGGCCACGCGGAGAACAACAACTGCAACGCTGACGAAAGTCGCTCGCCGGTCGCAGGGACGATGCGGAGCATGGCCGGATTCGCTAGTTGTGGCGGCAACATCCCGGTCCACAACTAGGGACGCTCGGCGGCGGGCAGGACGAGCCGACTACCGGCAACGACTTCGAGCCACTCGATCGCACGGACGGAGCACTCAGCAACTTCTGAACGTCCGACGAACCGCAGGTCGGACAGGCGGCGGGTTGATTGGCTCGTACCAGTTCCTCAAACGTGAGGTCGCATCGCGGGCATTCAAACTCAAACATCGGCATGGCAGCAGTCACTCCCTCGTGAGGTCAACCGAGCGCGGTTGGGGAGTGGGATTGTAGAGACGCTTGCTAGGAACGTCCTCTGTTCGAGGGCGAAACAGGAATTTCTCACTCGAAGTGTTCGGCACAGAAACCGGTGTGCTGCCGCCATGCACAACGCCGCTCGACGAATTCGACGCCATTCGAGGTGAACTCTCGTGACTGAAGACAAAGATCAGCACACAAGCCGCCGTCACTGCCAGCGCGGCGAACCAGCCGTTGAATTCACTGCGAGGTGACTCCGTGTTTCGTTCACGCAACCGGTTGACCAACACGGGCCAGACGCTGTCGGACTTTCGTGGAATCTCGTGAGCACGGCTGCGCTGCAAGACCGCGAAGCCATGTTGCTGTTGCTCCCAAGTTTTTTGGCACTTCAGGCAGGACTCCAGGTGGCCCTGCAATTCTTGACTCTCGACCGGAGCGAGATCCTCGCCCACGGCCAATGCCATCTGACGTTCGGCGGTCTTACAGTTCATGTTCTCTCTCCGGGCTTTCGGACGGGGTGAAGTTTTCCGGCAGCACAGTTCCATGCCGCTTGCCCCAGTAATACTGAAACCGGTGACGGGCCTCTGCCAGTCGCCAACGAATCGTCGCCTCTTTGCGGTGCAGCACCGCCGCGATCTCTGACGTCGAGAAATTCTCCAAATCGCGAAGCACCAGCACCGTTCGATATTTCTCTGGGATCATCTGCAAGACTTTCTGGACTTCCTGTTGCAAGTCCAGAGCCTTGCGAGGATCGGCGATCGCCGGATCGGGAGCCTTTTCCTTCCAGCGATCCGTGAACAGCGACCAGCGGCCACGGCGTTTTTTCCGGCGGAGATAATCCAGCGTCAGGTTCACACCGATCCGAAACAGCCACGGTCCAAATCGTCGGGATGAGTCGAACTGTTCCAGCCGGTCGTAAACTTTGAGAAAGGTCTCCTGAGCCAGATCTTCCGCCGTCTCCATGTTGTGGACGAACCGGTAGATCACGCGACCCAGCCGATGCTCGTACCGCAACACGAGTTCGCCGTAGGCCGCTTGGTCGCCGCGACGTGCCGCTTCGACAAGGCGAGCCTCGCTCGAACCGCTCGGCTCGTGCACGCTTTCGTCGATCTGCGGCTGTGGCTCCAAAATGGTCATCATCTGGCGAATCCCCGGAAGTGATGCCTCTACGGCCAACGGACTCACCGCGTTGGAGAGATTTCCCCGCGAGGCCGCACTTCTCGCCTCGCCGCTGCCAAACCGCAGCATTGTTGCGAGTTGCGGAGATTCACGCACTGGTTTCGCAACGACGACGCAGCGACTACAAAATCCCTTCGTCGGACAGTTTCTGGTGATTGACTCTTGGGAGATTTCCGCATGTCATCGCAACACAGTTTGTATGAGCGGCTCGGCGGCGTGTACGCGATTGCCGCAGTCGTTGACGATTTCATCGACCGGATCATGGTGGACTCGCGCTTGAACGCGAATCCGAAGGTGGACGAGGCTCATCACCGAGTCTCGAAAGCCGGCTTCAAATATCTAGTGACCGAGCAAGTCTGCTGGGCCGCCGGAGGCCCTCAGCAATACACCGGCCGCTCGATGCGCGATTCGCACGCGCACCTTGAGATCACTGAATTCGAGTGGCAATCGTTCCTCGATGATCTGCGACAGACCTTCGACAAGTTCGAGGTGCCCGCCGCTGAGCGAGCCGAGTTGCTCGCGATCGTCGAGAGCACCAAGTCCGACATCGTCAGCCAGTAGGTCAGCCTTCCCAGGCTGACC
>JAYVQJ010000746.1:0-1540 GCA_043777235.1 Planctomycetia bacterium | reverse complement strand
TCACTACCTATTGTGTGCGTCAGCCGCCAACCAACAGGAATGGCGGAGAGCCAATTTTCTCAGATGCCGAGGAACTCATGCCTATCGAATCGAGCTTTCAGGATCACGCCGCCGCGTCGTCGAACGTCGGTGTGTTGGGATTCGCGGTCATCACGCTGTCAGACACTCGCACCGACGCGACCGATGCCAGCGGCAAGTCCATCAAGAACATGTTGACCGAAGCCGGCCACAAAGTGCCGTATTATCGAGTCCTCAAAGAGGACCGCGTGAAGATCAAGACGACGCTGCAAGACTGTCTCGCCGATCCCGAAGTCAACGTGATCATCACCAACGGGGGCACTGGCATCGCGTCCCGTGACTCGACGATCGAGGTGATGGCTTCCATTCTCGATAAGCAAATCGATGGCTTTGGCGAACTGTTCCGAATGCTCTCGTATCAAGAGATCGGCCCCGCCGCGATGATGAGCCGCGCTCTCGCCGGCATCGCGAAGAACCGAGTGCTCTTCGCGATCCCCGGCTCGACAAACGCCGTGCGGCTGGCGATGGAGAAGCTCATCCTGCCGCAAGCGGGACACGCCTATTGGGAACTGAATAAGCACCTGCGCGTGACGTAGCCTTGTCGCTCCGCGACAGGAAAGCCGATCGTTGATCCGGCTCCCTTTGCACGGTCAGGCCACAATGACAATCGTCGCTCGATGAGCGTTCGGCTTTCCTCTCGCGGAGCGAGAGGGCTACTTTGGCTTCGGCCACTTCAGGTGTCGGTGCAGGAACTCGTACGTCTGCACGCCGTTGATCTTGTGCGGGCCGTTGAAGAACTCGATCTCGGTTTGATCGCCGATCCCCAGCTTGTCGTAGTGGCGTTTGACCTTCGAGAACTCCCACGCAACCCACTCGTCCGGTGCGACGCCGTCGTCGTGGCCGCGCTCGACCATGAACGGTCGCGGAGTCATCAGGTAAGACAACTCGGCGTAGTTCGCGAAGTGTCCCATGTTCCATTCGAAGATTTCGTACTCGCCGGTGAAGACGTAGCTGTAGCCATCCTCGTCGGACGTGTTCTTCTTGACCCACTCGTTGTAGTCGGCCGAGCAAATCGAGAGGCAATAACCCGGTCGCTTGTCGCTCGGCACCAGCATCGGCGGCACGCGGACCGCCGTCTTGCCGCCATACGAAAGACCGTAGAATGCCAGCCGCGACGAATCGACGAACGGCAGCGACGCGAGCCATTCCAGCGTCCGCTGATGCTGCGGAATGATGTAGCTGAAGAGCGATCGCTTCAGCGGGTTCGACTTCCGTTGCAACGTGCGGAAGCGATCCTGTCCGCGATACGGATTCTGCGGCGCGTAGGTGATGAAGCCGCGCTGACACAACTCCGACGCGAACGCCGAGTAATACTTGAAGCCATCGACGTCCTTGCGAATCGTGTCGACCGGCACACCTTCGAGACCGTGCTGACACACAACAACCGGTCGCTTCTCACCGGGTTTGAGATCGTTCGGGACCAACAACACTCCGCCAGCGATCACGTCCGGATAGACATCGA
>JAYVQJ010000745.1:0-1542 GCA_043777235.1 Planctomycetia bacterium | reverse complement strand
ATGATCGCGAGGTAATACGGCACCAGCTGGCTCCGAATCGCTTCGACGGCCGGATGCTCCATGCGTCGAGCATCCTTCGCCGCGCCAAGCCCGTGTGGAAGTCCGCCACCAGCCAAGGCCGCGATCGCGACAACAGCGGCGACAAGCAGAGCAATGCCGATTGGCGCGTTGACCCCCAATTCGACCGGGCTGCCCCACGCAAAGAGCACCATCCCCGCGCAGGTGACAACGGCGGTCGCTCCAATCAGCAGCCGAGCGATCAGCCGGCCCGCAACAAACGTGAAAAGCCCCGCCAACATGCCGAGCGTTGCCAGACCAAATCCGTAGTGCCATCCAAACGTCTCGCCGACCGCTCCGCACAACAGCGGCGACATCGCGGCCCCAAGGTTGATCCCCATGTAGAAGATCGTAAAGCCGCGGTCGCGTTTCGGATTTCCAGCCGGATACATGCTGCCGACCATCGTCGAGATATTCGGTTTGAAGAACCCGTTGCCGCAGATCAGCAGAGCCAGCGCGGTGAAGAAGGCTGTCGAATTCTCGAAGGTCATCAGTAGGTGACCAGCGGCCATCAACAGGCCGCCGAGAATCACGGCTCGCCCCTGTCCGAGCAGCTTGTCGGCCAGCATCCCGCCGATGAACGGCGTCGCATAAACGAGTGCCGTGTAGGCTCCGTAGACGCCGTAGGCCTGCTTATCGCCGAAGCCGAGAAAGCCCTTCGTCATGTAGAAGATGAGTAGGGCTCGCATCCCGTAGTACGAGAACCGCTCCCACATCTCGACGAAGAACAGCACGAACAAGCCGCGCGGGTGACCCAAGAAAGTCGCCGCCGGGTCGAGGGCGGATAAGGCGGACGGACTCCGTTCGTCGGACATGGTTCCCTTTCCAAGCGAGGGCAGTCGAAGCGGGATGAGCCAAGCAAGGCGGGCGAGAGCATGATGCTCGGTGGAGTCGAATTCAAGCGGGGTGATTGATCGCGCGACACGTTGCCGGAACGCATCATTGCCGTCCTCAGAACGCAACATGCGTCCGATTGTGCGGTGTTGCAAAACAACACAGCGAGAAATCTGCGGAAGTCGGTCGAGAAATCCAAGCGGCATTTTCTTGCGGAAATACCGCGATTTTCGGTCGTCTTGAAAAAGTTTTCGCGACTGGCCCAATCGTTGCGATTGTCTCACTCGCACATTTGCGAACTATGTTTTGGACCAGCTTTCCCTGGACGCACCCCAAGAGATCACTGTCATGGCTAAGCGCAATCGACTTCACTTCCACGAATGGAACGGTGCCAAGGTCATCGACCTCGGCACGATGGAAATCTGGGACGGGGCTGACCTCGCTCTGCTCCGTGAAACACTCACTCTGCTGATCGATCGCCAGCGACATCATTCGATTGGTGTCAACATGGAGTTCGTGAAGTACATCCCCAGCGGCTTCTTCGGACTGTTGTTCGACTGGCGCGAGAAGGGCATCCGAGTGCAGCTCTTCCGTCCGCAGGCCCACGTTCAACGGATGCTCTGGTTCCAGCAATTCCTGCAACCGGTCGCT
>JAYVQJ010000744.1:0-1542 GCA_043777235.1 Planctomycetia bacterium | reverse complement strand
ACAGACATTCGGCCGAGTTCCTCGTACTTCTCCGGATTGATCTTCGCCAGCGCGAGCGTGCCTCGTTCGCCGAGAATCAAAAATCGGTCGCCGATCTGAGTCTTGGAGCCTCGGCCTAACAGCGGGAACGGAATCGTCTGGCCGGATGCGTCCTTGATCTCACCGGTCACGGGGCTTTGCGTCAGCTTCGAGATGTCCCCGTCGTAGCCGGTTGATTGCCAGACGACGTCTCCGGTCTTCAGATCGAGACAGCGCAGCTCACCTTCGTTTTCATGTCGGCCGCTGAAGCCGTACAGATACCCGTCGACGTGAATCGTCGTGGACCAATGCGTCAGCATGTTGCGTGCATCCTGCCACAAGACTTTCACTTCCTTGCCGGACTCCGCCACCTGTATCAACGCCGATCCCGCCTTGTACGCGGCCGACAAAAAAATCTTGTCGCCGATGACCACCGGCCGAGCGGCGTTCACCGAATCGCGTTCCTTCGGCCGGAACCAAAATTTGAAATTCTCCGAGCCATCTTTTGGATCGAGCGACACCAACCCTTGCCGCATCAGACACAGCAGATGTCGGCGTCCGTGAATCGTCATGGCGATTGGCGATGAGTAACTGTAAACCGATTCGGTCCCGGTCCATTCGTACTTCGGTTTGATCGAGCCGCCGGTCTCGACGCCGTTCCACGTCTTCTTACCGACAGACTGCCAGATCGTGTCGCCCGTCTCGGCATCGAAGGCAACGACGCCGGAGTTCGGTTGGCTGCCGACCAGGACGATCAACAAATTCCCCTCGAGGATCGGCGTGCAGCCGACTCCAAAAAAGTTTTCTTCGTCCGGGATTTGAAAATCCTTCGAGCAATCCCGTGCCCAAACTGGCTCGCCGCTAACGAGGTCCAAGCAGAACAACTTCCCTTCCGGGTTGAGCGTGAAAATTCGTGTCTTCGTCAGCAGCGGCGTGCAGCGCGGTCCATTGTTATAGCCGTACCGGTCCTCGTACTCCGTCGCATATTTGAATTGCCACAACGGCTCGCCGTTGTCGGCTCGCAGGCAATCGACGATTTCCTCATTGCCACGCGGCCGATGAATCACGACCAGCCGATTCCCCATCACCGACGGCGCGCTGTACCCGGTGCCGACACGCTTCGACCACGCCGTCTCCAGTCCACCTTCGGGCCAACTCTTCAGCCAGTTCGTTTCGTTGCACACACCAGTGCCAAGCGATCCGAGAAAACACGGCCAATCTTCGCCTTTGCGATCGGGAGCCGGCACATCGGTGATCGGTTTGCTTGATGGCGTTCCAGTCAGAGCGGCGCGGCTCTTCGCGGGCTTCGGATCGGCAGACATCAAACCTTCGGCGAGTGTCAGGATCAACGTCATCGTGACGACGCTGATGGTCCATCGCGCAAGCATTCGGTCTCCTCCTCAAGATTTGTTTTTGCGAGCCGGGCGGCGTTCGCTCAATGGCACTTACTTTGGGAAATCAGCCGGCACGCGCTAGCATCCGGTTAGTTCGACTGTCTGGCTTGCGACGATGTAGGGTGGGACA
>JAYVQJ010000743.1:0-5905 GCA_043777235.1 Planctomycetia bacterium | reverse complement strand
CATGCCACACAGATAAAGCTGTCCGTCGGTCGGATGAAAGCGGCCGCGCATCACGCCGGTCGGGAACGGCGGCAGAGGCAGCTCGATCATCCCACCTTGCATCACACTGCCGACTCGCTCGTGTGGCACGACAAAGACCTTGCCGTAGCCATACGACAGATTCAGCAGCGAGCCTTTCAGCGGTCCCCAACGATCGCTCGTCACCCACAGCAGTTCGGCGGGCGAACGATCAAACGCATTCGTGATCCAGCAGAGCGGCGGCTCCATCGCTGAGTCAGACGAGTCGGTCACGTCAGTGTAGCCAAACATGTTGCCGTAGAACTTTGGCTTGCCGGACGGATCGAGCGTGACCCAGTTGATGCGGTTCTTCGGGTTCCAAAACCCTTCCTGATCGGTGACGACGAACGAGCCGTCGGGATTCAGACAAACTCCGTTCGCCGCGCGAAAGCCGGTCGCCAGGATGTCGGTCTTCGCGCCATCGCGGCTCACTCGCAGGAGCGTTCCGTGATGCGGCACGACCGCCTTGAGTGCATGCCGGCCCGACTTGGCGTAATAGAAATTGCCATCGGCGTCCGTCTGCAAGCCCATCGCGAATTCGTGGAAGTGCTCGGTAACTTGATGGTCGTTGTTGAGGCACTCGTAGAAGTCCGTCTCGCCGTCGCCGTTCAGATCGTGCAGCACTGCGAGTTGATCGCGGCAGATGACGTGGATTTTGTCGTTGACGATCTTCAGTCCGAGCGGCTGAAAGAGTCCCGTTGCAATTCGCTGCCACCGGAGGTCAGGCTTCCCAGGCTGACCCTCGACGATCCATACGTCGCCATCCCACGAACAGACAGCGATACGACCATCGGGAAAGAAGTCGAGACCGGTGAATCGTGTTTGCGCGAGCCAGGGGTTCGACTCCGGCGCGGTCAGCACATCGACGGCGAACGGTCCGCTGTCGGGACCGACCGCCGCGCGCGTTTCCAATTTTTGAGGCCATCGCGCTGGGCCTCCCTTCGTCAGCGACATCAGATCGAGGTCTGCGTCGCTGATCACGGGATCGAATTCGCTTTCGGACTTGCCAGTTGGATTCTGGAGGTTGGGCACTCTTGCCCGACTGGAATCGGAGACGGGCAAGAGTGCCCGTCTTACGGCCGTCCACACCGTGAACTTCAGCGGTTCCTTGCCGGCGGGAATCTTCAGTTGCAGTCGTTCGTCTTCCGCCGTCCAAATCACCGGTGTGTTGTGCGGAGCAATGCCAGCGATCAGCGGAGTGATTGTCGGTAGGGAAACGCCTTCGCCGCGACGAATGTCGGCATCCTGTTTGTGTCCCGTCGTGTCGCTCACTTGTTTGCCAGTTGTCTTTCCGGGCAACCATCGCGCGAGCAATTGTTCTTCGGCCGGCTTCGGTTCGACGAACTCGTTCAAACCGTCTGGCAAACGACGCTGATAGAACCGCACTTCGGCGAGTTCCCCTTGGAAGAACGATTCCGGCTGCGGGAAGTCCGGCGTGGTAAAACCGATCCGCACGACGCTCTTCGGCAACGTCGCTTTCGCAGCCAAAATCCCTTCACCGTCGAGCCGCCCATCGACGTACAACCGCACGCGGCGATCGGACTGCTGCCATGTCGCGGTGATGTTGTGCCATTTCCCGTCGTTAATTTTCGACTTGCCGACGACCGCGCCGACCCAACCGATATCGAAAGCCAGCCGCCCGTCGCGCACGAACAACGTCTGTCCGTTGGGAGTCCATTTCGGTCCCGGCTGAGCGACCGCGAAGATCGTCCCGCCGACCGTCGTCTTCAGCCGCGCCGCGATCGTGAAGTCTTTCGTGGTCAGATCAAAGGCGTCGCCGATCGGGACTTCAAGATAAGTATCGCCATCGAACGCGAAAGGCCGCTCCACGTTCTTGTTGCTTGCAAGGTTTTGTAGCCGAAGTCGCCAGACTTCGGACGATGTCGGCGACGAACTCCGAACTCTGGCGAGTTCGGCGACGGCAGCTTCAGCTCCTGGATGTTCGGCGATCTGCAACACGAGATCCCGATCGCGCGGGCCGATGTTGAAGGTGCGCAGAAACGAGGGCGCGGCAGACAATTCCTCCCCGATCAACAAGCGCGGCGACTCAAGCACCCCAGTGTTGCCGATTGAGTACGACAGCACGACTTGCTGTCCGTGATGATACAGCCCGCGAAACTTTCCCCACTCGCGAGGCAGTGGGCCGTATCGCCGGCCGTCGCGACCTTCGACACGCTGATCGTCGCGAAACGAACCGTTCGACGGATTCGCCCAGCCCGGTCCCGTTGAGTTGGCATACGCGATCTGCCCGACGATTCGCGGATGAATCTGATGCTCGCCGTTGAATTGAATCCCGCGCCAGTCGATGAAGTTCGTAGCCGAGTCGCTCCGTCTCGTAGCCGAGTCACTCCGTGACTCGGATTTCTTGCGCGACTCGGCCGATTGACCAGACTCGATCTTCTTTCGCGTCGCCGAAGCGTTATCGGAAGCGTCGTCATGGAATGACGACGCTACGTTGGAACTCCACGCCGCCGCGACTCGCAGCGTGTCGGTATCGAAGACCACCCAATGCTGTCCGCGCGACACGCCGCCGGCTCCGGGATCGAGCCGCACGGCGATCCCTTTGTACGCGAAGTTGGGCGAGTCGCCTGGCACCTCGAACGTGTGTGTCAGGCTGGGGCCGTAGTCCATCGCCGACCACGGTTCGATCTTGCTCGGCTCCGGCCCGCGTGTGTTTCCCTTCGGCAGCCGTGCAAGATACGCCGCGTTGACCGCGACCAACTGCGACGGGTTATGCGGTCGCAGGTAGGTCTCGCGGATGTAGTGAATGACGTCGTACTTTTGCGACGGCACCATCCAGGTTTGCGGAGCCATCAGCCCGAAACCGCGCGTCAGCGTTTGATACATCGCCAGCGGCTCGCTGCCGTTCTTGAATTTGCCCTCGGCAAATCGGAGCGACGTCGGCAGCGATCCGAATTGCTCGCGCGTGCCGTGACAGTTTTGGCAGACACGCCGATAAATCGCCTCGCCCCGTTTGAGCGAATCGGCATTCCAGCCGCCGATCAGCCCGGCGTGATCAATGTGCTGTTCGTACTCCGGCAATGTGAATGTCAGCAGCGAGGCCGGCGGTTGCAGTTCGCGAGCACGTGCCGCTCCGCCGTCGCGGACTTCCATCAGGTAGCGAATCAGGTCGAGAAACTGCTGACCGCTCGCGAGCTGGTTGACCTGTCCCGCCGGCATGATCGACAGCGCGTTGTTCTTCACTTCCTCGATGTCCGTCGCACGCAACGTTGTCACTTCGCCGCCGCGAGCGACGTCGCGAATCACCAATTTCTCTGGCGTCCGCTCGACCAGCAACCCGTTCAACGTCTTGCCGTCGGTCGTCACGACCGTCAGCGATTCAAATCCTTTGCGAATCACTTTCGATGGCAGCAGTACCGATTCGATGAGCGATTCGTCAGTCGCCTCCTTGCCCAGCGTCGCCAAGTCCGGCCCTAACGCTGACGGCTTTCCGTCACCGACCGAATGGCACTTCGAGCAGGCCATGTGATGTTGAAAGAAAACGACGGCTCCGCGCTTCGCGTCGCCGTCTCGCTTTGCCAACGCAACCAGTTCGGCCGGCGAACTGTGCCGCAAGTCCTCATCCAAGGTCTGTGCGAAAACCGGTGACACTAAGCTCAACAGACAGGCCGCAATGATCGCGAGCGCACGTTTCATTGAGGTCATTTCCAACTCAATCTGTTTGAAATCGTGAACCCGCGCGTCGCGCAGACGGTCGATTACTTCGCGCACTTCGAAAAGTATTCCTGGCTTCCCTTCGGGTCCGGCTTCATCGACGCGGAACCGGGCTTCCAGTTGGCGGGGCAAACCTCGCCGTTGGTCTCGAAGAACTGCAAGGCGTCGAGCATCCGGATCGCCTCATCGACACTGCGGCCGAGCGGCAGATCGTTGACGACTTGATGACGGACGACTCCGGCTTTGTCGATCAGGAACAAGCCACGCAGAGCGATGCCGGCTCCTTCGATCAACACGCCGTAATCGCGAGCGATCGACTTGGTCAGGTCGGCGACCAGCGGGTACTTGATGTCGCCGAGTCCGCCCTTCTCGCGTGGCACTTGAGTCCACGCGAGGTGCGAGTAATGGCTGTCGACCGACACGCCGAGCACTTGGCAATTGCGCTTGGCGAATTCGTCGGTCTTGTCGCTGAAGGCCGTGATCTCCGTCGGGCAGACGAAGGTGAAATCCAACGGGTAGAAGAACAGGACAACGTACTTGCCCTTGTAGTCCGACAACTTCACTTGGCGGAATTGTCCGCCATCAACCGCTTGAGCGGAAAAATCGGGGGCTGCTTTCTGAACGAGATTCGACACTTGGCATTCTCCAAAATGGGTGAAAGAGACAGTCACGGTATTGTGTTGACCTCGTCGCCGAGTGCAACGCAAACGGATCAACTCATTTTCTTCAGCTTCGAGATGCGCCCCGTCCCGACCCACTCGGCCACGAAAATGCTGCCGTCGGCCGCGAAGCAGGCGTCATGCGGATGCACGAATTTGCCGTCGACCCACTTCGACTTGTCGCCGCGAATCTGGCCGCCGTCTTTGGCGGTGACTCGCGCGACATCCTCGCCGAGTCGGGCAACAACTTCGTTCTTCTCGTTGAGCAGCGTGACGCGAGCGTGCAGTTCGGGAATGCACAGCAAGTTCTTCCAGGTCTCGGCGTTGGCGGGCAGGCCATAGCCTTTGAGCGTCTCGATGTATTTGCCCTCCATCGTGAAGTACTGCAACGTGTGGTGAGCACGATCGCAGACGACGATCGACGGAGTCCGCCCCTCGCGTTTGTCGACCCACACGCCGTGCGGCGTGGCGAACTTCCCTTCGCCGTTGCCAACGCCGCCGAAGCAACTAACCCACTTGGCGTCTTTGTTGTAGCGGTGACAGTAGGACGCTCCGTAGCCGTCGATCAGCAGGAAGCCGCCGTCGTCGAGGAACGCGAAGTTCGTCGGCAGGAAGCGATTCGCTCCCCAGACCTTGTCCGGCTCCGGCCGATCTTCCGGCCGAGTGTTCTCGCCCGGTGCGTACACGCCCGACTCCATCGGAGCGTACTGCTGCCAGAGGATGCCACCCTTCAGATCCATCTTGGCGAACGTCTTGAGATGCTGGTACGCGCAGACATAGAGGAACTCTTCGCTCCCCTCTTGGCGAATCTCAATGCCGTGACCGCCCCCTTGAAACTGAGCACCGAACGCTCGGATGAATTTCCCTTCCGAATCGAACACGAAGATCGACGGGTGATCCTTCAGATCGGCTCGCCCTTCGTGGATGACGTAGAGGTTGCCCGACTTGTCGACGGCAACGTTGTGCGTCGTCTGCCACGAGTACTTTTCGGGAAGCTGAGGCCATTCGTGCTGCACCTCGAACTGATGCTCCCCCTCGCCGACGATCAACGGCTTATCGACTTTGCTCGCGGTGATGACGGCAGGAGCCGCGACGATCGCAGCAGTGCCCGCGGCAGCGGTGGTCAAAAACTGACGGCGTGAAATGGGCATGAGCGATTCCTTGGATGAAGTGTCTGAACGGTGGAGAGATCTCCGCAGAACTCGAACTGTTCTACTTCGAGTCATTCAGTTCCGAAAGCAAGTCGCTGACCGGCTTCGCGGCTGGCCAGTTTTTCAACCGTAGACAATATGGAAGGACCAGTCGCTCACGGCAGCGTGGGTTAAGCTGAGCGGAGCGTTTTGAGTGTTCCGCACGACACAGAGCCACAAACGGGAGGACTGGTCCGATGAGTAAATTACGGTTCGTTGGTTTGGACGTCCACAAGGACACGATCGTTGTTGCCGTCGCGGAGGAGGGTCAGGGCGAGGCGGTCGCTCTGGGGACGTATCCGCATGATGTCGCCAAGTTGATCA
>JAYVQJ010000742.1:0-5905 GCA_043777235.1 Planctomycetia bacterium | reverse complement strand
AAACGATCCTCGTACCCCGAAAGGGTTCCGTCATCGAGAATTCGCGGCTGACGCAACCCTTTCAGGGTAACTAGAACTCATCCTCGTCAACCCAGGGTAGCTCGCTTCGCGAGCAACCCTGGGCTGTGAGTCACAACTCCTTCGGAGTAAAGGCAAAGGCAAATGCAAACTTCAGAGACTTGGAACTACGGAATTTGAGATTTCGAACTTTGGTCTCGCAACGTGATCCGCGTTATTTCGCCGCAGGACCGATCGCCGGCTGAGTCCACGCACGCTCGAACTCACCGACTTCGGACGGATTGGGATGTTTGCGTGACGAAGTGATGCGGGCGCGGGCGTAGAGTTCGTCACCGGTGAAGCGGTAGCTGGCGGTGGTTCCTTCGACTCGGGCCAGAACCTTCCCGATGTCGTCGCTGTAGCGGCGAGTGGCTCGGACTTCCTTGCCGTCCTTATCGAGCACCGGCTCGCTGTTGGCATCGAAGCCACGACGAGTACCGAGGAATTCGAGGGTGTATTTCACATCAGAGTCCACTTTGACGGTCACATCGAGTCCCTCGGAAGAGGAGGTCACTCGCTCCAGCGTCACACCACTGGAGGCGTAAAACCGTCCGGCTTCCATCGCGGCGATCAGGCTTTCGGGCGTGAGCTTGTCGGCCAGCACCATGACCCAGCCGCGGCCCGGTTCGGAGGCTCGGCTGGGGATGTTGTGATAGGCGTGGCCGTCATCGGTGCCAAGACCGAACAACGGCGGCAGGCCGAGTTCGCTCAGGCGGAACGAGTTAATGATGTCCCAAATTCGCTCGGTCGAGGAATGCTCTTTGTTGCCGTAGTTGTTGACTCCGGGATGGCCGTTGTAGACCTCGAAGAAGTTCTCGCCACGAATTCGCATCAAGTCTTCGGCCGTCACTCCGTAGCCAAAGTTCGGATGATTGAGGTGAATCATCATCGGCTGACCGCTCCGCTCGCGCTGAGCGATCAAGGCGTCGGTGTTGTTCTGGATCGTCTCGGCCACACTGCCGCCGTGCCGCGGCACGACCAACTGTTTGACATTCGTCGCGTTCATGTGAATCGGATATTTCTGGAACGCATCGGTGACTTCCTCGCCTTGAATGAGCAAGAACTTGCCGGGATCATTGAAACGGTCGGCAACTTCTCGAAACATTTTCAATCGCGTTTCGAGCTTGCCGTCGATCGTCCGCTCTTCGATCCAGCCATTCGGAAATTTCTGCTTGAGTTTTTCGAAGGCCAGTTGGTGGCCCTTCGATTTGTCGACTTCGATCCAGCGTTCTTTCTCGGCCAGAATGTTGTGATCGGTGAAGGCGAGGAAATCGTAGTTGTGCTCGCGATACCACAACGCGATGGATTCGAGGTAGTCGTCGCCGTCGCTCCACAGAGAGTGCGTGTGCAAGTTGCCGCGATACCAATTGAGCGGCCCGGCGGCCTGCAACGTCTGAGCGTTCGCCGGAGTGGGGACACGATCATGGAACGTCAACACAGCGAGCAATGCGATCGCGACGAGAATCGTCATCAACAACGAACGCCACGCAGGCACGGACTTGTCGGCGGGCATCGGATCTGTCTCCTGCAGTGCGTTGGGAAATTGCGGAGCGACATCGTAGCGAGGCTCGGTCGCGATCCCAGCGTGCGGCCCTTCGCGCGGACGGGGCGATCTGTCACAACCCCGCCCGAACGTAGGCGAGTCACTCCGTGACTCGAAGAATTCCGGGCACGGAGTGACCGGTCTACGAGGAGGATTTGCCGTGGGAAGTTGGGGACCAGGGATTTTTGACAACGATGCGGCGCGCGATCATCTGTTTGAGGTGACTCGCGAGTTGGCCGAGCAGGTCGAACAAGCTCTGGCTGACGCGACGGCACTGAAGCTGGCCGGAAAAATTGAGACGAATGCCAAGCTCTCCGAGACGCTCGATGCCGTGCTGCCGAATATTGAAATCATCTGCGTGCTGCACGAGTCGCTCGGCGGCGGCTTCTTGCCGGAACCGGAATCGGCCGATGAATGGCGATTTCAATTCGAGCAACTTGCCGACACCTCTTCGGCCGAACGTGCGGCGGTCATCTGCGAAACATTCGAACGACTGCGGCGACTCGCGCAGCAATGTTGGGAGGAGTGAGCTTGATGGCCGAGAAATCGACCACTGAATCTGCCGTGCCAATCCGTCGCCGCGTTTTATTTCGAGGCCGAGTTCAACGGGTCGGGTTTCGGTACACGACAGCGTCGATCGCTCGGAAGCATCCGGTCGTCGGCTTCGTTCGGAACTTGCCGGATGGGTCCGTCGAATTGGTGGCCGAAGCGGCTGCGGTCGTGCTGGATCAATTCCTGACGGACATCGCCTCGGAATTCGCCGGGAACATTCGGCAGCAAGAGGTTCACGAAGTGGAGCGAACTGAAAAGTACACCGGATTCGAGATTCGGCGTTGATCGTG
The DNA here is from genome assembly GCA_043777235.1 of Planctomycetia bacterium. Taxonomy (GTDB): domain Bacteria; phylum Planctomycetota; class Planctomycetia; order Planctomycetales; family Planctomycetaceae; genus SXKJ01. The sequence continues at coordinate 3,463 of JAYVQJ010000742.1, read as the reverse complement.
GCGGAAAGAGCTGGCTAGTTGTCCGGCCTCAGAAATGTCACCCGCAGCGTGAGCGACGGAGTGCCGCGTCATACCCTCGCTCACGCTGCGGGTTACATGTTGGCGGAGACCGCCGCTTTTCTTCGTGGGCGGGCTTCTGTAGATTTCTCGCCCAACAGGGTGAGCCGGTTTGGACGTAAGGTCGCTGTGTTGTTGTCATTTCGGCTTTTATCGCAAGTTTTTGACAGTCTGTGAGGCATGATGTTGTCGCATGTTTGGCTTTCTTCGACCCTGCTGGCCGCCGAAGTTTCGTCGGAAAGCGCCGGTAAGGCCCCCTTCGAGTGGGGAGCAACCGGGTTGGTCGTCGGTCTGTTGTTGTCCGGCTTGTTCGTCTTCTTGTACATGACTCGGACGGGAGTCATCGCTCGAGCCACCACGAAGGAAGCGGTTCGCCAGCCAGTCTTTTTGCTGTTGTTTGGGCTGGGTGCCTTACTGCTGCTGATCAACACTTTCCTGCCGTTCTTCTCGCTGGGCAGCGATATCAAAATGCTGAAAGACTGCGGGCTGATGACGCTGTTGTTCTCCGCGTTGCTGCTGGCGGTCTGGACGGCCAGCACGAGCATCGCCAGCGAAATCGAAGGCAAGACGACGATGACGTTACTCTCGAAGCCGATCAATCGGCGACAGTTCATCGTCGGGAAGTATGTCGGGATCGTGAACGCGACGCTGTGCCTGTTGGTTCCGTTGGTGGTCTTGTTCTGTGTACTGCTGCTTTACAAAGTCGGGTATGACGCTCGCGAAAGTTCCAAGGAGGTTCCCACTTGGTTCGAGAATCGCAGCTTTAACGCCGACCGGCTCAAAGAGGCGCTGCAAATTCTTCCCGGCGTCCTGCTGATGGTTTTGGAAATCGCCGTAATGACGGCCGTGAGTGTCGCGATTTCGACTCGGACGCCGATGGTCGTGAACATGATCACATGCTTGGCGATCTTTGTGGTGGGACATCTGACTCCGGTGTTGGTGAAGTCGGGGGTGTTGAAGTTGGAGTTCGTGTCGTTCATGGCTCGGCTGATCGCGACGCTGTTGCCGTCGCTGGAAGTTTTCAACATGGAAGCCTCGGTCGCGACCGGCACAATGGTTCCGGCGTCGTATCTGGCGTATTCGGCTCTGTACGGAGCAGCGTACATCGGCGCGATGATTCTGCTCTCGTTCATCTTGTTTGAGGATCGTGATCTGGCTTAAAAGGATTGGTGAGTTCTTGGTAGTGTCCTAATTTGTGTGGGCGGGTTTCGCCGAAACCCGCTTCCCGACGTCGGCGACGCCGGGCCACACAAATTAGGACACTACCGAGTTCTTCACCACCAAGCACGGATGGAGCCGTGCGATGTCCATGGCCGCTCATTTTTAGAAGATCCAAGATGGAGACTCCGTTCCGGCGCGTGTTTTCCCCCAAAGATTTATCGCGCGGCTCAGCCCGCTGGGCGTGGCTGTTTTCGGTGATTTCAGCGGGGTCGTTGTGCGGTTTGTTGTTCGGCGTGTATTTGCTCGTCGATCTGCTGATCACACGCGGTGACGTTCTTCTTCCGACCGACGCGGACGTGGCGGCCTATGAGAAACTGACTGAGCGGTCGCCGTCGGGTGATCCTGCTCCAATGGCGATAGTCGCACAGAATCCGCCGATCGGCCAGCACCGATTCGATCAAGGCTTGCGACCGACCGCTTGGCAGGCTCGGCAGGAATCATGGGGCTCGCTCATGCGTGAGCTTGTGCGTTCCGTGCCAGCGTTGCGAGCGACGAACATGGCGTTGCTAACCTTGCTGGCGACGAACATCTTACTGGCCTTAGTCTCAATCATTTCCGGATCGCAGATCAAATCTCTGGCGTTTCGGAGGTCGCAGGAAGTTGCAACTCGCTTGCGGCAGTCGTTGCATCGCCAAACACTCCGGCTGGGGCCGAGCGATCTCGAAGACGAAGCGGGCGAAGTCGCGTTTCTGATGTTCACCGGCGACGTCGAACGAGTTCGTGAGGGGATTCAAACATGGTTCGAGCGGATCGTGCGGGCTCCCCTGCTGTTGGCGGCACTCGTGTCGTTGATGCTGCTAACGCACTGGCTGCTCGCTTTGCAGTGCATCGTGCCGTTGGTGGCGTGCTTTTACTTGGTGCGAAACGAACGACGACGGTTTGAGCAATCGCGACGGAAGTTGGAAGACCGTGCTGGCGATGACCTGCGATTGCTCGCGGAAGGCTTGAGAAAGACTCGGCTGGTGCGAGGCTTCGGAATGGAGACCTTCGAGCACGAACGCTTCGGAGTTCACTTGCAGCGCTTCCTGAAGAAGATCGCGAGCCTGAAAGAAGACGAACGGCTGTCTCGATGGCTGTGTTGGTTCGTGGTGCTGATCACAGTGGGCTTGGTGTTGTTCTTGATCGCGACAAAGACGCTGAGCGATCCATCCGAGCGCGCGTTCTTGCCGGTCTCTGCGATGTTAATGTTTGTCGCGGCGATGCGGCTGGCGTATCGGCCGCTCACCGAACTTTGGGAACTGCCACAGATCGAGCAGACCGCCGGACAGTGGGCCGACAACATCCTGCGGTATCAATCGCGCATCCCCGAAGTCGGGCAAGCAGTCGGAGCGAAATTCCTTCAGCCGCTCACAAAGCAAATTCAGTTTGAATCAGTCACGTACCGCCTGCCCGATTCGCGACTGGTGTTGGATCGTGTCGAACTGAAGATTCCGGCCAAGTCGATGATCGCGGTGCTGTCACTCGACCCGCTGGAAGCTCGCGCGTTGACCTACATGCTGCCGCGATTCATCGAACCGCAATCGGGGCGAGTGCTGATCGACGGCGAGGACTTGGCCTTCGTGACGCTCGAATCGCTGCGAGCCGAGTCGATCTTCGTGGGCGGTATGGACCCATTCTTCACCGGCACCGTGTCCGAGAACATCAGTTGCGGCGACTCGCGCTTCGCACTGCAACACATCACCGAGGCCGCCAAACTAGTTCACGCGCATCAATTCATCAACAAGCTGCCGCAAGGTTACGAGACAGTCCTTGGCGAGCACGGCGAATTGCTCGATCCCGCTCAGACGTTCTTGCTGGGGCTGGCCCGCGCGTTGATCCGCGATCCGGCACTGATGATCATCGAAGAGCCGGCCGAGAAGCTTGACGACGATACGAAATCGCTGCTCGATGACACGTATGCTCGATTGGCGAAGGACCGCACGCTGATCTTTCTCCCCAGCCGACTCTCGACGGTTCGCAAGGCGGATCAAGTCGTGTTCCTGCACAAGGGCCGAGTCGAAGCCGTTGGTCCGTATTCCAAACTCATCAACTCAGCACCGCTGATGCGGCATTGGGAGTACGTCCGGTTCAATGAGTTTCAGCGGGATGAAACATCCGAGTGATAAGGAATGCGATTTGTCATTGATCATTGGTCGTTGGTCATTTGACAATTTTCCGCCGCGACCAATGACCAATGACCAATGAC
>JAYVQJ010000741.1:0-5907 GCA_043777235.1 Planctomycetia bacterium | reverse complement strand
CACCACCGGTGCAGCCCCAGTGGCGGAGCGGGTTTTCGATGGGGCACGATTTCAGACAACTTCGTCCCGATACGCAACGGCTAAACTGCCGAAAGGCCGAACTTTCCAACGATTCGATCGAGATTCTTTGATGTTCCCAAGGGGAACGGCACTTTAGAGCGGTTCCAAGTTGCTGTAGCGGGACTCGCCAGAGTTCCGCCCCGAAGTCTGGCGACTTCGGCTACAGATAACCGCTACACGTCTGATGGAAACGCTTTAGGTCACTTCGTGAGCCGCAAAATGACCACTCCCGCCACGCGATCGGTATGCGCGACCTCCCAAGAACCGCCGTTCGATGCCGGCTCGAAAATCGGATGCTCATCAAGAAACGACTGTCGGCAGATGCCGTAAGTCACGCCGCGCGAACGCAGTGCCGCGAATGAAGTCTCGTCGGGAAACGATTGCATCTGTGATTTCAATGCCAGATAGCTCGGCGGAAAGAACCCCGAATAGCCGTTGACCATCCGCCGCTGATGGAACAGCCCCCAGTACATCCCCCATGCCTCGGACTCGTAATCCCTCGGTAACGGGCCTGCCGGAAACGGAATGTGAGCGATGACGGTGTCGTCGGGCGTGTTTTCCTTCAACCAACTGATCCATCCGTTTTGAGATTCCGCCGAAGGGATCTCCACGAACCTCAACGGCGGCAACGGCACCTCCCAACAAGCCGCGAGTCCGATCAGCCAGACCAGGCCAGTGAGAACCGTCGATCGAGAAGCGAATCCCGATCGTGCGAACGACGACCTTTGGCCGAGGATTCGGACGCGCCGAAAGCCCCACAACAGCGCCTCGGACGCCAAGAACACGACCCCAATCTGCACGAGCACCGCCATCCGTGACGGATTCCTGAGACGAGTCAGCGTCGGCAACCAATCCATCAGGGTCGCGTACGGACTCCAACCGGCGATTTGGAAATTCAATCCCAGAGACCCGACGAATGCTCCGACGGACACCGCGAACCAAGTCACCGTCCAAGCTCGACGCGCCCGACTTCGCAGGCCCACCACCAAGCCAAGCAACGCCAGTGCTACCTTTAGTAAGCCCGGGGAAAGCCTCCAGCGTTTGGCCCCGTGCCATCGAGAAACGCCGACAAACTCAAGCCACTCAGGAACCGGCGTCGCGAGGTAATCTGTTGGTCGAGCCGACAATTCTTGAATCAGCTCGCGTGGCCGTTCGTAACTCGGATCGCTCAACACCCGCGATTGTGTCACGGCCGCTGGAACAATTGCAGCGAGAATCAACACGCCACCAAGCAGACCAAAGAAAAATCGTCGTGAAGAGCTTCTCCGCCCGATCAATGCCGCAATGAGCGGTCGTCTCAGAACCAACAACCGCACCACAACCAGCAACGGCAAAATCAAAACCAAGAACAAGGCGTAATAGCCGCACGCCAGGAAGGTCAGATCAAAACAGGCCGCAGCCAGCCAAATACTGCTCGGTCGTCGGTTGACCAGAGCGTCTTCTCCAAAATGAATCGTGCCGATCATTCCGGCGACCAAGACACATTGCAGCACTCCCAATTGCCAATGCACGAACGGCAACCGAGCCATTGAGTAACTCACCAACAGCGCGACAGGCCAGGGGACTCGGCGACGGCTGAGGGCCAACCACGTCATGCTGGCATTGAACGCCACGGCCAGCAACAGAAAAACGTTGTACGCGACGGGAGACGGCAGCCACTTCAGTCCCGCCATCGCCTGCGAAGCGATCAACGGTTCCGACAGTGCCAGCGATTTCGCCGTCGGATGAAAATGCGGAGCGTCCCAAAAGTTCTCCCAGCCGGACCAGACCCGGTCCAAGTTCCAGCCGACGGTCCAAAGATTGAAGACCGGAACGGTCGTCGACGACTCGCCTCCCTGCGGAATACTTCGGTCCAGTCGAGTCACCAATGGCCACGTGGTTGTCACGGACATCGCCATCACAACAAGCAGGGCAACGAATCGGCGAAGCATTCCGGGATCCGTCGGTGTGTGTGAGGCGACTGTCGCATGTTAGCCCACTGTTTTTCACACGCACAATTCGGCATCAAGACTTTTTTCGTGAGATGGCCTTCCTTCTCGAACTCGATCACTTCGCGCTGGCAGTTTTCTCCGCAGGCACCTTGTCGTTCGCCTGCCATTTGTGTTCGGGCCGCAAGAGGATCTCGTCGATCACCGCATTGACGGCGGCGGCTGCGTCGGTCTTGCCCGATTCGGCGGCGTGCTTCGTGATCTCGCGAGCTTGCGGGATCAACTTCATGTAGAACCACCGCCGCAATCATCAGTGTCGCAGCCCACTTGTGCATGCCTCGGATGTACCAACCGAACGCGACGTCGTTCGTGATCGCGTTGATCGAATGAAAGGCCGTGTGCGGCGACGGCTGATAATAGAACGCCAGCAAGACGCCGGTCACGATTTGCACAACGAAGAGATACGCCGGCGTCCCGCCCAAACAAAACCACCAATGCCGCAGATGCGACGGCACCGGCTCGTTGGTCAGCTCTTGCAACTGCACTCCGAAGATTGGCAAGCGTTCGGCAAACCAGTGCTTGATTGCGTTCATACCAGCGACTCCGACGGCACTTCGATGAACAACAGGCCGCGATCAATCTTCAGCGGGTATCGCGGCAGCGGCTTGTTCGAGTCCTTTGGCGGCCCGGAAACTGGCTGTCCTTCTCTGTCGAACGAGCCATTGTGACACGGACAGAAAAAGCGATCGTTGTTCGACTCCCAATGCACCTGGCAGCCGAGATGCGGGCAAACGCTCAACAATGCGATGAAGTCTTCGGGCGTCCCTTTGTCCGCCATTCGAGTCACGACGATTTTCTGCCCGGCCGGAGCTTCGTGCGTCACCGACTCACCAACCGCGAAGCTGCCGAGGTCCGTCAGAAACTGCCATGTGCGAGACGACGCTTTGGCCGGATACAGAAAGAAGCCGATCACCGTCCCAAACATGCCCTAATCGCCCACGCTCTGGCGAGCGTGGCAACCTCTCGTTACCGGCCGCGCGGAGCCTTTTGTTTAGAGTCACCTGTCGCTTGAGTGCCGGACGGGCGAAGCCCTCTTGGTCGAATGCCGGATCTCGGCCTATGGTCCCAATGGATTAATGATGTGGTGCGAAGTCCCCGCACCGCTCCCAATGTGCCCAGACGGATTCTTGATCGAGGACCATGATGCGACACTTCCGTTTTCAACAACGCCTTTTCCCGCTGAGCATCGCGCTCGTCATCTGCGTTGTTGTCGCGATGACTCTGCAGGCCGATGGTCCGCGAATTAGCAATGCGGTGCGGCGTCCGAAGGTTTCGTCGGGACAGCCGGAGTCGAAGTCCAATGATGCGAAGCCGCAGAAGTCCGACACAACGAATTCTGCCGACGAGCAACCCGAAGCAAATCTTCCGACTCCTGGCGGCGTCGAACTGAAGACCAGTCGCGTTTACGTCTTCGTCGGTAAGACGGGACTCGGACACGAGCACGCGGTGATTGGGACACTCAAGTCGGGCGAGCTGCATCTGGGGAGCGAGAAGAACGCCGGCAAATTGGAATTCGACATGCGGTCGTTTCAGGCTGACACCTCGGATGCTCGAAAGTATGTCGGACTAAAGGGGGAGACCGATCGCGGCACGGCTCAGAAGGTCAACAGCAACATGCTCGGCCAGGACGTGCTCAACGTGGGTTCCTTCCCGACGGCGACGTTTGAGGTGTTGTCGATCAAGAAACAACGCGACCTGAAAGACGGTGCGGCGGAGTATCTGCTGGAAGGCAACTTCACGCTGCGTGGAGTCGCTCGGCGCATTCGCTTCACAGCCCTCGATGAGCCGAAGAAAGGCTGGCATCACTTGCGCGGCCGGTTCGCGATCAAGCAATCCGATTTCAAGATCACTCCGTTTTCGACGGCGTTGGGAACGGTCGGCGTGACGGACGAACTGACGATCTTCGGCGACCTGTGGGTCCGCCCCGAAACGCCGCTGGCCGAGAAATCCGAGGAGCCGGCTCGATGATTTCGATCTCCGACGTTCGCTCGCGAGACATCCGCTGGCATTACGATTTCACGACGGCGTTTTATCGTTTGCTGTGGGGCCGCCACATCCATCATGGATTGTGGGAACCGGATCACGGACCGGCGATCGGCGAGTCTCCGCTGGCCGCTCAAATTCATTTGATCAACACGGTGGCGACGAAGGCTTCGATCGGCGCGGGGCAACGAGTGCTCGACGTCGGCTGCGGCATGGGTGGCTCGTCGATTCATCTGGCTCGCGAGAGACACTGCGACGTGACCGGCATCACGCTCAGCCCTGTCCAGAAGGCGTGGGCAACGACGTCAGCGTCGCTCAGCGGCGTTCGGCGACGAACTCGATTTCACCGTGCGGACGCCGAACAGATCGAGTTCCCAACGAACGAATTCGATGTCGTCTGGAGCGTCGAATGTACGGAGCATCTCTTCGACAAACCGGCGTTCTTCCGCAAGGCCGCGACCTGGCTGAAGCCGGGCGGACGCATGGCGATCTGCGCGTGGCTGGCCGGCTCGAACGCGAACACTCCCGAAGGACACGAACAGGTCCGCAAGGTCTGCGAGAATTTTCTTTGTCCGTCACTCGGCAGCGAAGCGGACTACGTCGATTGGATGACGGCCGGCGGTTTGGAAATGATCGAAGTCGCCGACTGGACCGATCAAGTCCTCGCGACATGGGAGATCTGCGAACGCCGAGTCCGCCGGACGGGCATGCGTTGGCTGGCGAAGCTCGTCGATCGTCAGACGCGACAATTCCTCGATCACTTTGAAACGATCCTCAATGCCTACCGCTCGCGCGCGATGGGCTACGGCTGCTTTGTGGCACGGAAGAAATAATTTGGAGGTTGGGCACTCTTGCCCGACCGGGACGGGCAGGAGTGCCCATCCTCCGGGAACAATCATGGACGATGTGATTTCCATTCAAAGATCGCGGCACGAGACGTTGCGCGAGAGTTCGACGAGTGATTGTGCGGAGTTGTCGTGCGTTGATCCCGCAGGGATCTCAGAAAGTAGCCGGTGGTCGGAGCATCGCGCAGACCACCGGATGGACGAGTTCCGAAGTCTGCATCCCGGAGGGATGCCAGAGACAGGAAACGGTTCTGGCATCCCTTCAGGATGCAATGCAGTTCACGCGACACACAGCGGGTCATCGCCACCACTGGACCGTGCCATAGGCTGACTTTCACAAACTGCCGGAAGTGATACCGCTGTTGCCAATTCATAGAGTTGTCTCGTGGATCGTTATTGGCACAAGCTCTTCAGAAATCGTGGCACGATTCTTGGCTGATCGTGATCATGCCGCCCTGCGGTTGGTTCTGGCAACGTGCCAATCCTTGATCGACGCAGCGCTGGCCTACGGCGGCAAGGACAACGTCACCACCGTGCAGAGGCGGTGGCTTGTCGCGTCTTGAGGCCGTTTCGGTTCTGCGGCCTGCGACTTGCTTGAGACTTTCGTCGCGTCAGTTCAGAATGGATTTCGTCACACGACTCATGTCTTCGCTCGGTTCTGCGCTGTTCAAGTTGGTGTGCTGAGGTGGCCCGTCTGATTCTGAACATTTCTCCGATTTGACTGGCACGGATCGCCGCCCTGAACTCGCCGCGTTTTCGGAGCAAAAGCCGCTCCGATGACTCGACCCGTCGAGAGTCTTCACCATGACGCTGCCAACCACCACTCCCGCTCTGGAACCAAAATCATCTGACCTGCGGAAGTTGATCGAGCAGCGAATTTGCCAAGAGTTTCCGCGAGGGATTCACAATTTCCGCATCGAAGTGCTCGACGGTGGCTTGGTGCTGGAGGGGCGCACGAAATCGTATTATACGAAGTCCCAGAATTAGCCGCGCGGCGCTAGCCCCGGTTCGTGCCGCAAAAACCGGGGCTA
>JAYVQJ010000740.1:0-5922 GCA_043777235.1 Planctomycetia bacterium | reverse complement strand
GCGTTTTGAAGTTGCGCTATTCGAGATGTTTCCCGTCTTGAACCCAAAGGGTTCGCAGCCATTAGCCGGTGGTTGAGCGAAGCGATACCACCGGAAATGTGACACATCTCGGTCGCATCCCAGCGGGATGCCAGCACCGTGTTTGCTGGCATCCCGCTGGGATGCGACGGCATTTGCTCGGCCATTCCAGTGGTGCGCCTGCGGCGACCACCGGCTAATGGCTGAGAACCCTCCGGGTTCAGAGCACGACAATGCAAATAGCGGAACTTCAAAACTCAAGCGTCGGGTTACTGTGGTCTTCGCCTGTGCGAGCTACGGCGAACCTGCCAGCAACGGCAGTGTGACTTCAAAGCGGCTCCCTTGTCCGAAGTCACTTGTGGCCGTGATCGTCCCGCGGTGTGCGGTGATGATGGCGTAGCAGATGCTCAAGCCCAGGCCGGTGCCGGTGACGGCGCTGACGCGTGTGCGGGAATGGTCGGCTCGATAAAAGCGATCAAAGATGTGCGGCAGATGTTCGGCACCAATTCCGATTCCGTGGTCTTCGACGACGAGCAACGCTCGCTGCTGAGTCTCATCGCGTTGCAAGGAAACGGTGATGACATCGGCCAGCGGCGGCTCGAGAGCACCTTTAATGGCTTCAGGGACCGCTCGCTTGGCGGCGGTGTATTTGATGGCGTTGTCGATCAGATTGTTGATGACCTGTCGCAGGTGCTGGCGGTTTCCCTCGACGAGGATGTCGTCGGAGAGTTTGACTTCCAGGCGGATGCCGTGACTCTCGGCCGCTGCTTGAAACATGTCGCAGGCAGCGCGGATCACCTCATCGAGCCGCACCGATTCGGCGTGAATCTTCAGTCGATCCGCATCGACTTCGGCGAGCAACAGCAATTGCTTGACGAGCAATTCAAGCGATTCAGTCTCGGCAATAACGTCAGCCAGTAGCTCGCGGTATTCCTCGGCCGAGCGATCGGAGTTGAGTGCGACCTCGACGCTGCTGTGAATCGCGGCCAGTGGGGTTCTCAGTTCATGCGCCGCGTTGGCGAGGAAGTCGTGCTTTTGCTGAAGGTACTCTGCGGTGCGATCCAGCAGAGCGTTGAAGGTCAGCGCGAGCCGATCGAGTTCGTCTCCCGAACCGCGAGTCGGGAGTCGCTCGTTGAGTTGCGTTGGGCGCAAACGTGCTGCGGTGCGAGTCTGCTCGGCAATCGGTTGGATCGCTTGAGCGGCCAGCAGGTAGCCGCCCAGCGGAGCCAACAAGAGGGCAATCGCGCCGATGACGATCGCCAACTGGTCGATGCGGGCCAAGTCTTGGTTAGAGATCAACAACGATGAGCCGACGACGACCCAACGACGATCGGGTGTCGGTTGCGGCAGCAGCGAGCGGATAACCCGGAAATCCAATTGGCTGACCGCTTCTCCGGCGGGGATTTTGGCAAACGATTCGGACTCGGCGGGAGTGTTGGTGCTGGACCAAATCGCTTTTCCGTTCTTATCCAGGAATTGCACGAACCAAACGTGATGCGTGTGACCAAGAGCTTTTCGATCCAGATTGGCGTGCAGTGTGGACTCGCCATTTGGCCCGGAGTCTTTCAGCAAGAGGTCGATCTCGTCGATGTCTTCCAACAGGACTTCGTCGATCTCGTGCAGCAGCGCGTAACGCACACCTTCTCGCACGCCGATGAGAACCGCGACGACCGTCAAGAAGACTGCGGCGGCGTCCCAGAGCATGAGCCGCACGCGCAGAGTTCGCGTCCAAGCTCTAAACCGCGCGAAGGACATAGCCACGGCCTCGAACGGTTTGAATCAAAGGCTCGCCCTGGCCTTTATCGACCTTGCTGCGCAGCCGGTTGATGTGAACTTCGATCACGTTCGTGACCCCTTCCCAATCCGAATCCCACAAGTGCTCGCACAGCATCTTGCGCGTGACGACTTGGCCAGCGTACCGCATCAAGAATTCGAGCAGACTGAATTCCGTCGGCGTGAGTGTCAGCTCGGTGTCGCCACGAGTCACTCGCCGATTGGTGAGGTTCAACGACAACGGCCCAACTTGCAACTGGCTCGATGGCCGATCGTTCGCTCGCCGACAAATGGCTTCCAGGCGAGCGACCAATTCCGCAAACGCGAACGGCTTGACCAGATAGTCGTCGGCTCCGGCCTTGAGTCCTTGAACACGATCATCGACGGAACTCATCGCGGTCAAAAGCAGCACGGGAACTCGGATGCCTTGCGAACGAACAGCCGCGAGCACCTCTTGCCCGGAAAGATCCGGCAACATCAGATCGAGAATCACCGCGTGGTATTGTTGTGAAATCGCCTGCTCCAAACCGCGACGACCGTTGCGTTCCCATTGGCACTCGTGACCCGCTTCGCTTAACCCGCGCGTGATCGCTTTGCCTAGAACCAAATCATCTTCAACCAACAACAAGTTCATGACGTGAGATTCTCGGTGAGTCTGCGGGCGATGCCGATCGCAGTCGCGTCGGCTCGGACGTGGGCATTATTCATCGGATGGCCGCGGTTAGCGAGCGGTCCAACGTCAACTTGCGAATTCGTCATTCCGGCTCACCGCCATCTGTGTTGAAATGCGTTGATGAGCCGGAACGCGCTCGCCGGGATTATTCATGGTGACGTTAGTAACCCGAAGCGTCAGCGAGGGCGTCGTCACGGTTCGCCCTCGCTGACGCGTCGGGTTGGTATGCGGCCATGAATCCTCCGGGGTAGCGCGTTCCGGCTGATTGGGTCGATCGACACGAATGGCGGAGAGCCATCATTCCGGCGCAAAGGTCGATGAAAAAACTTCAAGCTCGGCGATCTAAAGGAATTGCAATCAAAGGCACTTGGTGAATTGCACTGGTTGCCTTCAGAATCCCCCCCGCTTGCACTGAAGCTCCTGCCCGCCTCACGCCTATGAACCTCAACCTGGAACTTCACCGCTGTTGGGTCACCTGCTGATATGACTTCACCTTCGCAGTTTCCTGACGGCCACGCACATGTTCGCCTTGAACAATTGAAGCAAGTCGTCGATCAAGCGGCCGAGCTCCTTCCGGCTCAGGGACCGATCACGGCATTTGTGTTCCTGAATACGTTGATGGGGCTGGAAGAATTTCCCTACGACGAAGGAGTGCAGCGCGGAGCACGGCTCTTCGGTTGTCAGCCTTATCTGGTCGAAGAGCGTTATCGCGAGAAGATGGCCCGCGGTCGGATTCGAGTGGAAGATCTACTGGCCTCCCTTCGCGAGGACTTGACCGATCGCGCGAACGACCGGATCTGTTCGCTGGGAACACGCCTCGATTTGCGTTTGGCGATGCTGCAATTCCCGCTGCAATTTGGGCCACCGGATGAACTGCGCTGGTTCGTGGCCGAGATGGACGCTCTGACGCGGATACGTAAGGAAGTGCCCCCTGCGATCCGTGAACGCTTTGTTGATGAGACCAAGCACTGGGGGATGCGGGATCTGCGAAATGGCCGCACACAGACGGAGGAGCATTCGGCGACGACAACAGGCTCCGGATTACAAAGCTCGCTGAGAAGTCTGGTGGCGCGATTTGATGAGGACTCGATCGAGCAATGGAACCCTGGCAAATGGGAATCGTTCTCACTGCAAGCGCTCTGGCGAATCTGTCATCACGGTGTGCAGGGAGTTGAAGCCGCGAGTCCTTGGTCAAAGCCGCCGCTACCGTTGAGACATCGGGATGTCCTCAAAGACGCGACTGGCGAAGATACGGACGCTCTGGTGCATGACCTCTTGATCCGTTTTTGCGCTCCGTTTGTCGATCAAGGATTCGCCGATTGGACGTTGCCGCATCGCGAGCAGGGATTCTTCAAGGCGTTCTGTGAACTGTGGCGGCAGCCGATGGGACCGCCGAGTCCGTGGCTGCGCGAATTGCCTGCCGAGCTGACGCGACTCTCGGAGTCGGGCCTCAGTCCATTGCAGTCGCTGCAAGAATCGCTCGACTTGCTGGGTGTCGGCGAAAGTGAGCTGGCGGATTTCATTCCGGCGTCGCTGGTCGCGCTGCGCGGTTGGGCGGGATTGATTTGGCAATTGGATGTGCGCGGCGATCGTGTCGCGCTGCCGGCTCCGGCGGGAAGTTTGCTGGAGTTTCTCGCGGTCCGTTTGATTCTGGAGCGCGTGGCGCTGGCTCATGTCGCGAAGGTGTCACTGAAGTTTGATGGGCCGTTGTCTGGTTTGCGAGACGCGGCGCGAGCCCGAATTCTCAAACGGGATGAACCGAGTTTGGATCAGCGGGCGTTTCTCGTGTTTCAACTCGCTCAATTATTGGGTTGGAGTCCGCCGGCGCTGAATCGGCTGACGAAGGAAGAATGGACAGCCATTGTCTCGGAGATCGAGGCCTTCGACAGTCTTGAGCGACGTCGAATGTTTCATCACGCGTTCGAGCGGCACTACCGCATCCAGACATTGGATGCGCTGTCGGTGCATACCAAACGGAAAACGAGCCGCGTGGCGTCGCCGAAGTTTCAACTCATCGCGTGCATCGACACGCGCGAAGGGGGCTTTCGGCGGCATCTCGAAGAAGTGGCTCCCGAAGTCGAGACGTTCGGAACGGCGGGGTTTCATTGCGTGCCAATTTATTATCGCGGCGCGGGAGACGCCCATTTCGCGACGCTCTGCCCCATCGTGATTCGGCCGAAGCATTGGGTCGTCGAGGATGTTGTCGTCACACTGGAAGATGTCGCTCAACGCCGCGCAAAGACTCGAAAAGCGTTGGGGACGGCGTCGCATCAAGTGCATGTCGGCAGCCGAAGCGTCACGCGCGGTGCCCTCCTGACGACCGGGCTTGGCGTGCTGGCTTCCATTCCGTTGGTGGCTCGTGTGTTGTTTCCCAGATTTGCAGGACAACTTCGGCGAATGGCGAGCCGCTTTGTCGAGCCGCCGCCGATGACTCGGCTGCGAATGGAAAGGACGTCTCCCACAGCTGGTCCTGTCGAGGGACAGATCGGCTTCACCGTCGAAGAGATGGCGAACATGAGTGAGCGCGCTCTGCGCGACATTGGTTTGACCTCTGGCTTTGCGCGGCTCGTGATGTTCATCGGACATGGCTCGTTCTGCTTGAACAATCCGCATAAGTCAGCCTACGACTGCGGGGCATGCTCGGGTGGCGCGGGCGGCCCGAACGCTCGCGTCTTGGCGGCGATGCTCAATGACTTGCGTGTGCGCGAGATTTTGGCGAGTCGCGGCTTGCAAATCCCTAGCGACACTTTCGTCCTCGGTGGATTGCACAACACGGCGGCGGATTACTTCACGTTCTACGATCTCGACCTGTTGCCGAAGTCGCACTTTCAAGACTTCGACGCAGCTCACGCGGCGTTGGAAGAAGCGTGCGAACGGAATGCTCACGAGCGTTGCCGGCGATTCGATTCGGCTCCGCTCAATCAATCGTTCGCAGCGGCACGGCGGCATGTGGAAGGCCGCTCGGAAGATTTGGCCCAGACGCGGCCGGAGTTCGGCAATGCAACGAACGCCATTTGTATCGTTGGGCGACGCGAACGGACTCGCGGACTGTACATGGATCGCCGAGCTTTCATGCAGTCGTATGATCCGGTGCAGGACGATGCCGAATGCAACATTCTCGCTCGCATTTTGGGGGCGGTGATCTTCGTCTGCTCGGGGATCAATCTGCAGTACAATTTCTCGTACATCGACTCGCCAGGTTGGGGAGCGGGGACAAAGCTACCGCACAACATCACGTCGCTGTTGGGAGTGATGGACGGTGCGTCGAGCGACCTGCGAACTGGCTTGCCGTGGCAAGGGGTTGAGATTCATGAGCCGGTGCGATTGTTGTTCGTCATCGAAACCACGCCGCAGTCGATTCTCTCGATCATGGATCGGAATCCCGTCATCGGCCGGATTCTGCGAAATGGTTGGGCTCAGCTCTCGCTGCTGAATCCGAACTCGTCGGAAATCTTGGT
>JAYVQJ010000739.1:0-5928 GCA_043777235.1 Planctomycetia bacterium | reverse complement strand
TCAAAATAAATCAGCACGTTGCGGCACAGGATCAAATCCAAATCGCGTGTGCCTGTGACCGTCGATGGATAGAGGTCGAGCGCGAGATTGAGATACTCGAATGCCACTTGCGATCGCAGATGCGGAGCCACTTCATACTGCTTCCCCTGCTGCTTCAAGTGCGGCCGAGCAAGCTCAACTCCTTCGCCCCGCAGCGACCATTCGCCGTATGTCGCCTCGCGCGCCCGCTTCAACGCACGCCGCGAAACATCGGTCCCCAGCACATGCCACTGCGAGCCTAGCCCTTCCGCATGAAACAGCATTGCCAGCGAATACACTTCCTCTCCTGAAGCACACGCCGCGCTCCAAGTTCGCAGGACATGATTCCATCCGCGCCGCGAACGCACATCTGGGATGACCTCGCGTCGGATGATGTCGAACTGCCCCAGGTCACGGAAAAAATACGTCTCGCCAACCGTCAACTCCGCGACCAAATCATCGAACGCGGCGACGTGCCGTTCGAGATATTGCAGATAATTCTCCAAGCTCGCGACGCGAGCTTCCTTCATCCCTCGCTGAATTCCGATCTCGACCGAGTCACGTTGCATCTCGCGAAACAACAACCCCGTCCGCCCCGCCACCAGCCGAGCAATCGGTTCATACGCCGGATGAGTCCAAGAGAAATCGGTCATCACCAAACCCATCAGTGAATCGCCGCCAGCAATCGTTCGGCATCGAGTACATGCACAAACTCGTCACGCACACGCACGGCCTGTGAGACGTACTTCAGCTCCGCCACATCACCGGTTTCGGCGGAGCACACATCGACCTGAACCAGCTCAACGGCTCGATCCACACGCACCGCCGCTGTTCGTGACGCCGTTGCGAAGACCACGAAATGATCCGTCAACGCCATCGACTTCGGGGTTTGTCCGATGAGCTGTCTCAGATCAATCACCGGCACCAACTCCCCGCGTAGATTCATGGCCCCTTCAACAGCAGCACCTGTTTCCGGCATTGGAGCCAACGCCGCTGCCCGCTGAACTTCGCGAACGCGCGTCGCATCCAGCCCGAACCTCACCGCCCCAATTTCCAGCACGAGCAATTCCATGTTCGCCACTCATTTTGTTAGGGAGACATTGATCACAATCATCGGTGGCGTGCTTTCAGATAGGACTTCGCCTTCGCCGCAAGACCATCGTGATTTCGTTGCCGCAATTATTGTGGCGGACTTCGTCCATGAACGTGTGGATCAACCACAAGCCGCGCCCACACGGCTTATCGAGCCGCGACGGACTGGTGGGATCGGGAATCTGCGAGACATCAAAACCCGGTCCTTCGTCCCGAATGACGAACTCCGCTTGCTCGGCAGTCGCCTTGGCCGAAACGAAGACTCGGCGATCGCAATACGGAGCGATCAACCTGTGAGCCTTCGCCAATCGAAAGTAATCACTCCCATCGTCCACTTCGCGCAGCGCCGACGAGACTTCCAGGTTGCCATGCACGATCGCGTTTTGCAGAGCTTCCTCGAGCGCCGTCGAGATGCGCATCAGCGTGTTGGCATCGCAAAGCTGAAATTGCCGGACGATCTGCTGAAGCTGCTTGATCAACGCCGCCGCCAGACTACTGTCGTGTCCCAACTCAAACCGAACTTCGTCGTAGGTCATCAATCCCAGCAACCGCGAATTGGCCAACTCCGCCCCGGTCAACGCCAGGAGACGCTGGATCGTCGGTGCCAAATCGCTCAGCGAACTCTTCGGCACATAACTGGCCGCACCCAATCGCAACGCCTCCGCCGCAATCGTTTCACTCCCCATCGCCGTCGCCAGGACCACCGGCAGGTCCGAGAACTCATGTTTGATCGCACGGACCAAATCGAGTCCATTCATCTCCGGCATCTCTAAGTCGGTGACAATCAACGCCGGTCTTTCCGCGCGAACTGCCGCCAGCGCCTCGCTTCCGTTGCAAGCGATTGTGACTCGGAAATCGGCGTTTTCGAGCAGCGACTGAATTAAGACACGCTGCGTGAGGCTGTCATCAACAATCAAAACATGCGACTTCGTGGCGGTCATCGCTTCGCTCCGCATTCAAGGTGAGTGACTCAATTGTCGTGGCCGTCATTGAGCGAACTGCATGTGACGGAACGGATGTGATGTTGGATGTGAAATCCTGACCGAGTGCTGCGTGCCATCGTACACATTGCCCGTGAACTCGCTAGCAGCCATTTTCAAAACGAGACGGTCAAGCGTTCAAAAATAACCGGCCTGTTTGTGACAACCGCTTCGGTCGACAGGCTTCGGGCACTACTAACCAACCGACAGCTCATCGTCGCGCACGTCGGTGACGAACATGCAACCGGGGCTGTGCGTGATGACCAGCGGCGGCTTCGCGGCCATAATGGCCGCTTGAGGCGTCACGCCGCAGGCCCAGAAGACGGGTACTTCACCGGCGCGAATTGGCACTGAATCGCCGAAGTCAGGACGTGAAATATCCGCGATGCCAATCGCCGACGGATCGCCGATGTGAACCGGAGCACCGTGGACCGACGGGTATCGCGAAGTGATCTGCACTGCTCGCACGGTATCACTCGGAGTCAGCGGGCGCATCGAAACCACGAGCGGTCCATGAAACGCTCCGGCCGAACGGCACGCGATGTTCGTCCGATACATCGGCACGTTGCATCCGAGTTCAATATGTCGCACGGGCAACCCGGCCCGCAGCATCGCCGCCTCGAAGGTGAATGAGCAGCCAATGACGAAGCTCACAAAGTCGTCTTGCCAGTATTGCGAGAGGTTCGTCGGCTCATCGACCAAGTCGCCATTTCGCCAAACTCGATAACGAGGCACATCCATTCGAAGATCGGCATCAGGGGCCACAAGGCGCGGCACCGGATCACCCGGCTCGGTCACGTCGAGCAACGGGCAGGGCTTCGGATTTCGCTGGCAGAACAACAAGAAATCGAATGCCAGCGCCTTCGGCAACACGACGAGATTTGCCTGAGCAAAACCGTCCGCAAGTCCACACGTCGGTGCGGTCCAGTTCTCCGTGCGGCAGGCGGAGCGAACAGCCGCTCCAGTCGTGAGATCGCAAGTCTTGGTCATGGGTCGATCGTCATTGGCGAAATGGAATTCAACGGCATGAACATTGAGGCGACACCGTTCCTGGCGATTCCAACTTCGAACTCGTTCGAATGCAATCGACCGACACCGACCTTTTGAATAGACGGCACAGCCGTCGTTTGGCCGATCCGTCCTTTGACGAACACAGACTGGCCGATACTCTGAGAACCGTGGTCAGGTCTGCGTCGTCGGATCGAGCAGAACGGCCTTTCCAACGTTGCAACATCTCGACCGGCCAAGTCCTCTCGCGGCCTTTGTAACTCACCAAGGAGATCATGATGACCAGCCGAAGAAATTTTCTGAAAACGGCCGCGGCTGCTGCGACGACGCTCCCGCGCTGGTATCTGGATGAATTGTCCGTGCCAACCGCTCGCGCCGACGACGACAAGCCGGCGATCGCACTGGTCGGTTGCGGAGGCATGGGTCGCGGCGATGCCAAGAATGCCTCGCGGTTCGGTCGAGTCGTTGCCGTGTGCGATGTCGATGACCAGCAAATTGGCGAAGCGAAAAAGACCTGGCCCGACGCCGAGCCTTACAAAGACTTTCGCAAAGTGATGGATCGCAAGGACATTCAAGCCGTGATCTGCGGCACCGTCGATCATTGGCACACGCTGGTCTCGCTGGCAGCTCTGCGGTCGAAGAAAGATGTGTATTGCGAGAAGCCGTTGACGCTGACGATCGAAGAAGGTCAGCACTTGGTCAAAGCGGTTCGCGACACCGGACGTCTCTTGCAAACCGGCAGTCAACAACGGAGCGACAAGAACTTTCGTTTGGCCTGCGAGCTCGTCCGCAACGGCCGCATCGGCAAGTTGAAGCATGTGTCCGTTTGGCTTCCGAGCGGTCGTCGCGAAGGACCATTCAAAACCGCAACGCCCCCAAACGGGTTTGATTGGAACATGTGGCAGGGACCGACGCAGGAAGTGGAATACGTTCCGGAACGGACTCACGTCACGTTCCGTTATTGGTGGGATTATTCGGGTGGCACGATGACCGACTGGGGTGCTCATCACAACGACATCGCGTTGTGGGGAATTGGTGCGGAACGGAGCGGCCCGATCTCCATCGAAGCGAAGCCGCAAATCGAAATGATCCCCGGCGGCTTCAGTGCCTTCAGCGAGTACGCCGTCGATTACACCTACGCCAACGGCGTCACACATTCCTGCCGCAGCACTCCCGCGAATGCTTGGAACGGAGCGGTCCTCGATCCCAAGGGCCAACAGCACGGCGTGAAGTTTGAAGGCTCCGACGGTTGGATCTTCGTGACGCGCGGCAAGATCGAAGCCAGCGATCCTGAGTTGCTCGTCACGCCGCTGCCATCGAATGCTCTGCGACTGCCGGAGAGCAACGATCACATGGGCAATTTCTTCGAAAGCATCCGCTCGCGCAAGGCTCCGATCTGCGAAGCCGAAATCGGACATCGCTCTGCGACCGTCTGTCATCTCGGAGTCATCTCGCTGCGTTTGGGGCGCAAACTGAATTGGAATCCGCAGGCCGAACGATTCGTCGGCGACGAGGAAGCCAATCGTTGGCTCACGCGCGAACTTCGTAAGCCGTGGAGTTACGAGTCCGTATGACGTTCGCGGTCGCGCGGAACAATGTCTTTGCGATCGGTAAGCTCGCCCTCACAAGCGAGACACATCGAGACGAACGGCATGGAATCGGCCCCGATTATTTCCTGTGAATGCGGCGCACAGGTGCGATTACCGACGACGTCGGCGAATTGGGCGTTTCGATGTCCGGCCTGCAAGACAGCATTGGCGCTGACGTTGGATGCCAAAGTGCTTTCTGCTCGACAATTGGCTCCGGGTGAGCCGGGAGCGACCTGCCCGATCTGCCAGACAGCGATCGCGGCGGATGAATTCGCGGTGACGTGTCCGGTCTGCGACCAATTGCATCATCGCGAGTGCTGGTCGGAAGTCGGCGGCTGCGGCACGTATGGTTGCACCGAGGCTCCGGTGATCGACAAGTCGCAAGCTTCGGCTGCGGAGCCGTTGACGGCTTGGGGCGATACGAAGACCTGTCCGATGTGTGGCGAGAAGATCAAGTCGATCGCACTGCGTTGTCGTTATTGCGCGACCGACTTCGATACCACCGATCCGCTGACGATGGCGGACCTGCATCGCCGAGCAGGACGAAATGACGAGAAGAAGCTGAAGAGCAACACAATCGTTCTGTTGGTCCTCAGCTTGTTGGGCTGCACCGTGCCGTTGGCCGGATTGATCGGTTCGGCGTATCTGCTTCCCAAGCGCGATGAATTGGCAAAGTGCGGCCCTTATATTCCGTCTTGGCGTGGGCCGCAGTGATCCAGTCCGGATTCTACGCAGGGTTGATCGCGGTGTTTGTGATCTTCGAGTGGACGTGAGCGAGGTGAACAATCCATCGAGGCGGGTTTGGTCCGCAATGAAACAACTGGGAAACCGGGAAACAGAGAACGGAGAATGAGAAATGAGGACTTTCATCATTCTTCATTTTCGGTTTCCCGGTTTGTAGTGCAACGCAATCGGCTGCGATACGAGCCGATTTATTGAGGTGAAAGATGTCGTCATCGGAATCGCGAATGACTCGCTCAGACCGAGCGAGCGAACAACAGCGAGCCATAACGACACCTCTTCCGATGCGAGCACGTCAGTTTTTGGGGCTCATGCAATCTGTACATTCATAAACTTTATTGCTACAAACCGTACAGGTCTGGCCGACGCAGCCTACAGGGCCAGCGCGCACTTTAGGGGTTTTGGGTAGTTTGCGCATTAAGTGTTTTGATGCTATTAGTTCTCTGTGTTGAATTGTAATTCGCAACGCAGGGAGCATGACGTGGTGAGGGAGCCGATTC
>JAYVQJ010000738.1:0-5935 GCA_043777235.1 Planctomycetia bacterium | reverse complement strand
ACACAGATGAAACACGGATCAGGAAAAGCAGAAGGCGATGAACTTTGGACGTCTTCTCTTTGCTCCAGGACTTCTCCTGATCCGTGTTCAATCTGTGTTTCATCCGTGGCGAAAAATAAACCGTGAGGCTGCAAAGCCTGACCTTTGAGGAAAAGACAACATGGCCAATCAATGGAACAGCGGCGTGAATGATCGCCGGATCAAAGAAGAGATTTGTGAGATCGGACGTCGCGTGTACGCGAAGGGGTTCGCGGCGGCGAATGACTGGAACATCTCGGTTCGAGTTGGGCCGAATGAAGTGGTCTGCTCGCCGACGATGATCTGCAAGGGGTTCATGAAGCCCGAAGATATTTGTGCGGTCGATCTCGACGGCAAGCAGATCGCGGGGACTCGGAAGCGGACCAGCGAGATCCTGCTGCACCTGGCGATCATGCGTGCTCGGCCGGACGTGAAGGCGTGCGTGCATTGTCATCCGCCGCACGCGACGGCATTCGCGGTCGCTCGCGAACCGATCCCGCAGTGCATCCTGCCGGAGATCGAAGTCTTCATGGGCGAAGTCCCAATCGCTCCGTATGAAACGCCGGGCGGACAGGACTTCGCGAATACCGTGTTGCCGTTCCTCAAGCCGGGGACGAACACGATCATCCTGGCCAATCACGGCACGATCAGCTTCGGGGCGACGTTGGAGCAGGCGTATTGGAAGACCGAAATCCTCGACGCTTACTGCCGGATTCTGCTGCTGTCGAAACAGCTCGGCGGCGTGACGTACCTCAACGAACAGAAGTCGCGCGAGTTGTTGGATCTCAAGAAGCGGCTCGGCTTCGATGATCCGCGCTTCCATGTCGAGGATTGCGACCTGTGCGGCAACGGCGCGTACCGCGACGGCTACAAAGAAGAGATGCCTCAGCCGTGCGCGTTCGAGCCGGCTCCGACGTATCCGGGGTACTTGCAAAAGCCGACGTATGCCGGCGGATCGGCAACGAGCGGCGGGGCGGATGTTGAATCGTTGGTGAAGGCGATCACGGAGCAGGTGTTGGCGGCGATGTCGAAGTAACCGAGCCGAGCAAGCCGAGGACGCCGAGGCCGTAGAACGTGTATTCGACGTCGGCTTGTTCGTCCCAACTGGCTCCGCGAAAGCCGCCGGTCGGGAATTCGAGTTGCTGCGCGACGAACGCTTCGATGCCAACTAAATCTTGAAAGCGGTCGAGCCCGAAGTCCTGCGCGACCAGCAGTGACGTGAAGGTTGAGAGTCCGTCGGCGAACGGGATGCGTGTGTTGGCTTGAAAGCCTCCCTCATCGCTGCGGACTTGCTTCAGGAATTCGCGCAGGTCGGTCGTGAGTTGCTCGTCAGCGAAGCCGAGCCGTTTGAGCAACACGGCGGCAGCGGCGGTGGGATTCGTGCCGCTGGTTTTCATTGGAGCGATCTCGACGAAACCGCCGTCGTCGCGCTGGCGGTCGAAAATGAACTGTCCGAGTTTTTTCGGCTTCGGCGGTTTGCGGTCGAGCAGTTCGTAAGTCATTACCGTCAGGAACGAGTGGTAAGTGCTGCCGACAGCTCCTTCGGTGGATTTCGCGTAGCCGCCGTCGGAAGTGCGGACGCTTTCGAGCTTCGCGGCGATTTGATCGGGCCAATTGGGCGGCTCATTCGCCAACAAGTCCGGCCCGCCGAAGGTCTGCGTGACGAGTGCCGAGTACAACCAACTGATGAGGTCCACGACGTGCAGCGTTCGCCAATCGAAGCGGCCCAGAAAGCGGCCGATCTGCTTCGCCTCGTCCGTCGTTAGTCCGCCGAGCACCGCCAAGCCGCGCACGGCGAAGCTGGTGTAGTACAAGTCCGAGTCTCCTTCTCGGCCGAGGAATCCACCATCGCTCTGCTGCCGCGAGAGGATGAATCGCCGATGCCGCTCGCGCCGCTGCGGTTCAAGCGACGTCAGGCCTGCGGCGACGCGAGAACCGAGCGTGATGAGATAGGGTTCGATCGGCAGCGGCGATTGGTCATTGGTCATTGGTCATTGGTCATTGGTCATTGTTTGCAAGCCATTCAGGCGCGAGTTGTAGACATGGAAATGACCAATGACCAATGACCAACGACCAATAATCAATCTTGCGAGTGTTGTCGCCTTGCTTGCGTCCATATCTCTCACGCCGTCAAATCCCTCGCCACGACCGATCTGTCCGCGAGCGCCCGTCGATGTCTGAGCCAGAACTTCCGCATGAGCCAGTGCCGATCGGTGGCGTCGTTGTGGCGGATGATCCCGAACATGCCGGCTCACTGCGCGAATTGCTGCGGATCGCGGTGCCGCTGATGATCAGCTCCGGGTCGGTGAGCTTGATGCACTTGGCGAATGCCGTGTTTCTGACATGGGATTCGTCCACGTCGTTGGCGGCGGTGGTGCCGGCCGGAGTTTTGCAGTGGACGCTCATCAGCATCGTCTTCGGGACCGTGCAATACGCCAACACGTTCGTGGCTCAGTACGAGGGAGCGGGCCAGCATAACCGTGCGGCAGCGGCCGTGTGGCAGGCGATTTACCTGGCTTTGGTTGGCGGTGTGCTACTGAATTTTTTAGCGCTTTTCGCGGCACCGATCTTTGACGCGATGGGTCACGATCCCGCCGTCGCGGTGCTGGAAGCGGAGTACTTCGGGGTGCTCTGCTTTTCATCCGTGCCGATGTTGTTGACGGCGGCGCTGACCTGCTTCTTCAGCGGTCGGGGACAGACGCGAGTCGTCATGGTGGTGAACGTGATTGGCGTTTCGGTCAACATCCTGAGCGACTACTTGCTGATCTTCGGCAATGGCCCGTTTCCCAAGATGGGCATTCGGGGAGCCGGCATTTCCACGGTCCTTGCTCAAACCGTTGAATGCTTGTTGCTCGGATGGCTGATCTTTCAACCGGAGTTGCGCGCGAATCACGGCACCTGGACGAATCGTGGATTCGATCGGGAGTTGTTCAAGCGGTTTCTGAAATTTGGGTTTCCACAAGGAGTGCATTTCTTCTTGGACGTCGCCAGCTTCAGCGTGTTCATGCTGCTGCTCGGAAGACTGGGGAAGGTCGAGCTCGCTGCGACGAACCTGACGTTTCGGCTGAACACGCTGGCCTTCATTCCGATGCTGGGCCTGGGGACTGCGGTGTCAACGCTGGTCGGGAAACGCATCGGCGAGGGACGTCCTGAACTCGCGGTGCGTTCGACTTGGACAGCGTTCAAAGTTTCGGCCATTTATATGACGTCTTTCGCGGCGATCTTTGTGCTGCTGCCCGACTACATCTTGATGCCGTTCGCAGCCTTTTCAGACCCAAAAGAATTTGCCGCGCTGCGCGACCCTGTGGTCGTCTTGCTGCGGTTCGTGGCGGTGTACTGCTTCTTCGATGCGATGGTGATCGTGTTCAGCTTTGCGATTCGCGGCGCGGGCGACACTCGGTTCGCGCTGCTGTTTTCCTGTGTCATGGCCTGGATGCTGTTGGTGTTGCCGACTTGGGTCAGTCTGAGATGGTTCGGCGGCGGCCTGACGGCGTGTTGGTGGTTCTGCACGATCTACATCATCGTGCTGGGCTGCGGTTTTTGCGCACGATTCTTGGCCGGGCACTGGAAGTCGATGAAGGTCATCGAGTCGGTGCGCGAGGAGCAAAGTGGACCCGCGGAAAAAGTAGGCGAGTCACTCCGTGACTCGAACGTTCCGGTCACGGAGTGACCGGGCTACTTTCGCGTCGCCTTCAAGCAGGTGCGAAATGCGCTGACGGCTTCTTTCGCGACGACGCCGTTGCGTGTCCCGTCTTTGCAGGCGGCCGAACGAATGCCGACGATGTCCGGTTCGAGCGTGCTCAGCCCGACGAGTTTGTCGCAATCCAGTCCACCAGCCAGCGCGACCAAACGGCCTCCCTGATGCAGAGCATCGGCGTGTCGTTTCAGGTCGGCTCGGCTGATCCATTCCCAGAGACTGCGGCCTTGTTTGGCCCAAGTATCGAACAGCACTCCGACGCAACCGCCGGTTTTCGTGAGTGACTCTTCCAGCACAGCATCGACAATCGCGGTCGGTGATGGTGCTCCGGCGGCTCGCCAATCGGCATACGCGACGGCGACCCAGAAGTATTTGGACTTCGCGTTTGTTTCGAATTGCTTGCGGACGTCCTTCCAACGAGCTGGCCAGTTGGTGTCTTTGCCGACTTTGGCCGTTCCCATTTTGACGTAAGTCACACCGAGCGGCAGCTTCGGGATTTTCTTGAGATCGTCCCAGTCGGAGAGTTCTCCCACTGCGACACTGATCGGCATCGTCTTGGATTTCTTGCGGACGGCGGTCACGACTTTGCCGATGTTCGCGGTCGAAACCATGCCAAGCGGCCCGTTCTTCGGGTCTTTCAGATCGAGGATGTCGCAGCCCCCAGC
This sequence comes from Planctomycetia bacterium, assembly GCA_043777235.1. Lineage (GTDB taxonomy): Bacteria > Planctomycetota > Planctomycetia > Planctomycetales > Planctomycetaceae > SXKJ01. Next base: position 1,555 of record JAYVQJ010000738.1, on the reverse strand, counting down.
CAGCGCGGCCTCGGCTTCTTTCACATCGCGGACACTCACCAACAGCCAGGGAGTGTCGCCTGCCGCGACCGGGGAGTCCTTCGTCATCGTACTTTGCTTTCCAGAGTGAATTGACGGGGCGAATCGTATGGGGAGGCACGAACCACCGCAATTCTCCGAACAAATCGACACGCATGAGACTGCAAGAAATCACCGAATACGCTGCGTTGATCAGTTGGCTGACAGAAAAATGGGTGACAGAAAGCATCGAACATATTCTGTCCCTCACTTTCATTCAGCCGAAATTTCTTCGAATCGACCGGTGTTCTGTGACGTCGCGGCGTATTCGGCGTTTGCGTTTCCAAGCCGAATTGCCACGATGCCGGAAACCAGAGGAGATGAGACGGAGATGCTCTTTTTTGTTTTGGCGTGCGTCGTGCCCGCGTTCGTGGTGTCGGTCGTGACGACGGGAGCCATGCGCGTGTTGTCGCCGAAGATCGGGTTGATCGATCAGCCGGCGGCTCGCAAGGTTCACAAGGCTCCGACGGCGTTGGGTGGCGGGATCGGGATTTGGTTGGGAGTCGTCCTGCCGCTGGCGGTCGTGCAATTGGTGGCGTGGCTCGTACACGCCGGGACTCTGCCGAGCGACTGGATTCCGGAGAGGTTGGCTCCGCATCTGGATGGCGTGCTGTTTCGGTCGGGGCAGATGTGGGCGGTGCTGGCGGGTGGAACGGTGTTGTCGATCATGGGTTTGATCGATGACTTGAAGGATTTGCCCTGGAAGCCTCGACTGGCAATTCAATTCGGCGTCGGCGCGGCGTTGGTCTCGGTCGGAGTTCGCGGGACGGCGTTTCTCGGAATTCCCGCGATCGAGTTTGCGATCAGCATCCTGTGGCTGGTCGTGCTGATGAACTCGTTTAATTTTCTGGACAACATGGATGGGCTGTCGTCGGGGATCGCGCTGATCGCGTCGCTGTTGTTCGCGGTGATCATGCTGACGTCGTTGTCGGAACCGCGCTGGCTGGTGGCGGGAGTGCTGCTGGTGCTGGCGGGATCGCTGATGGGGTTCTTGTGTCACAACTGGCCGCCGGCTCGGATCTTCATGGGAGACACCGGCAGCTACTTCATCGGACTGGTGCTGGCATCGATGGTGGTGCTCGGAACGTTCTACGAACATGGCGGAGCGGCTCAACATGGACGGCATGTGATCCTCGCACCGCTTTGTGTGTTGGCGATACCGCTGTACGACTTCGCGTCGGTGTTGTTGATCCGGTTGATCGAGCGACGGAGTCCGTTCAAGCCGGACAAGAGTCACTTCTCGCACCGACTGGTTGATCTCGGTTTGAAGCCCAAGCACGCGGTGCTGACGGTGCATCTCGCGACACTGACAACCGGCCTTGGAGCGTTGCTGCTGTACCGCGTTCACGATTGGTCGGGAGCGTGGTTGGTCATCGCGCTGGTACTGTGTGTGTTGGCAATCGTCGCGATCTTGGAGTCGGTCGGACGGAGCGTGGATCGAGGGGCAGACGGGGAGAAGGGGAGAAGGAGTGATAGGGAGATGGGGAGAGGGGAAGAG
>JAYVQJ010000737.1:0-5939 GCA_043777235.1 Planctomycetia bacterium | reverse complement strand
TGTAGCCCGACGTCGCCGACGTCGGGAATAGCCGACTTCGGCGAAGTCGGCCTACAAATTAGGACACTACCCCGTGTTTCATCCGTGGCTTTAACCCTTGACTCCCCGAAACACCGGACGAGCCCAAAAGAAATCAAGCGACACATTTTTGAGAGGGAGCAGTCCTCATGTTTCATGCAATCGGCCAAGCAGTTGCGCGGCGCGGAGGCTGGTTGATCGTCGCTTGGGCGGTTCTGTTGGTCACGGTCTGGCGATCGGCTCCTGAGTGGAGTTCCGTAGCGAAGCCAGGTGAGTTTGATTTCTTGCCGGACTACACCACCAGCCGGCAGGGTCAGAAGCTGTTGGCCAAAGCGTTTCCGAACGAAGTCTTAGGAAGCAGTGCCGTGCTGGTGGTTCAGCGCGACGCCAAAGACTCGGACCTGACGGAGAGTGACAAGCGGTTTGTGAATGAGTCGCTGGTCCCTCGGCTGCGCGAATTGGCTGAAGCGGATGCGACGATGTTCTCCCGCGTTCGCTCCCCGTCCGATGAGTTGATCGGGCCACTGCTCGTCTGCAACGATGGACACGCCCTCTTGGTGGTCGTCGAACTAAAAACCGACTTCTTCGATCTGCGAAATCTGGATCCGTTCAAATCCCTCGAAGGATTGCTCGCGAAACTACAACAGGCGAATGAAGTGCCGTCGGGATTGATGGTCTCGTTCAGCGGAAGTGCAACGGTGGGACGCGATCTGAATGCAGCTCGGATCGCAAGCGCCGCCACCGTGGAACTCGCGACACTGTTTTTGGTGATTCTGTTGCTGGTCTTCATCTATCGCGCTCCGTTGCCGGCGTTGATTCCGCTGGCGACGGTGTTCATCGCAGTGAAGTTGTCTCTGAAGCTGTTGTCGATTCTCTCACTGTACGAGATCGTCGGATTGTTTGACGGCATCCAGACCTATGTGACGGTCATCGTGTACGGCTCCGGCGTTGACTATTGCCTGTTCCTGACCGCTCGCTATCGAGAAGAGGTCGAACGCGGAGCGTCCTACGATCAAGCCATCCAGACGGCACTCAGCAAAGTCGGAGCAGCGCTCGTCGCCAGTGCGGGAACCGTCATCGGTGGAATCGGCATGATGGTCTTCGCCGAGTTCGGCAAGTTTCGCGAAGCCGGCGTCGCGATCTCGTTCAGTCTGGTGGTCGTCTTGATCGCGGTCCTGACATTGAGCGCCGTCTTCTTGCGTCTCGCGGGACGTTGGGCGTTCTGGCCGGGACGAATTTCGTCAGGCACTGCAACCTCGACAGTTTCAACCCTCGAGCAGACGGCGGGAGGAATCCCGTTGCAGTCACGTCTTTCCGTCAGCGGCTGGGATCGCGTCGGACATTGGATTGCGAAACGTCCCGTGTTGACTTTCTCGCTGTGCCTGGGACTGATGGCTCCGTTCTGCGTAGTGGCCGTGGTCTTTCAGCAGTTTGTGAGCTACGGATTCATCACCAATCTTCCGGCAGACGCTCCGAGCGTGCGGGGGACTCGCGACTTGCAGGCTCATTTTCCGGGGGGCGTCACTGGGCCGCTGACGATCTTGATTCACAGTCCGCAATCAGATTTCGCGGCGGACGACGTGGATCTCGTCAATCAGTTATCCGACTGGCTGGACGAGTATCGCGAAGAGTTGAAACTCGCGGACGTTCGCAGCATCGCGCACCCGTTGGGAATCACCGAGGCCGCCGAGCGTGCGTTCGACGGACTCTCTCGTGGCCAAGTGATCGCTCGCCGCAGCGTCCTACGGAATCGCTCGCGCGAGGTCTACGTCAGCCAGGCCGAGTCCCTCGCCGGTCATGTGACTCGCATGGAATTGGTGTTTGAGCACGATCCGTTCTCACGCGCGAGTATCGCTCATCTGGACGACATCGAGGCGAAGTTGCGAGCGGAGTTTGCCAAAGTGCTCCCCGCTGACGCGACTCTGTATTTCACCGGTTCGACTCCCAGCATTCGCGATCTAAAAATGGTGCGAACGGCGGATCAAATCCGTATCAATGCTCTCGTCTGCTTGACCGTCTTCGTGATCTTGGTGCTGCTGCTGAGGCAACCGCTAGTCTGCTTGTTTCTCGTGCTCAGCATGTTGCTGGGATACGGCACGACTTACGGCACGACGCTCTTCGTCTTCTGGGCACTCGATCCCGCCGGCTTCCCCGGATTGGATTGGAAGCTGCCGATGATGCTGTTCACGATCCTGGTCGCTGTCGGCGAGGACTACAACATTTTCCTCATGTCGCGCGTCGCCGAAGAACAAACTCGGCATGGCCCGGTCCACGGAGTGATCGTCGCGTTGTCGAAAACCGGCGGGATCATCTCCAGTTGCGGCGTGATCATGGCCGGCACGTTTTCCGCCTTGATGTTCGGCTCGCTGGTCAGCATGAAACAACTCGGCTTCGCACTGACATTCGGCGTGCTGTTAGACACGTTTGTGATCCGTCCGATTCTCGTTCCGGCGTTCCTGGTGCTCTGGCATCGGAACTCGCCCCACAACCCAGCGCCGAACCTTGCAGAGCAATCAATTGGCCGAGAAGTACTGATTGATGCTGATGTCCGTTCTCCGTAAATAGACACCGCGCGGCAGGGAATGAGGCTTTGTCAAATCAGCCGGAACGCGCTAGCCCGGCTAGCGTCCGGTTCGAGAGTCCATAGACCTTCCGAACCGGACACTAGCGCGTGCCGGCTCATCAAACTTGACACACCGTGTTTGAATTCCGTGGCTCAAGGAATTTAACGGCGTGGTCTGCCGCCGTTAGCGACTCCGATTCGGAGTCAGAATCGTTCCCGCCTTCACTGAGGAATCCGACGGCTTGCTCGGTGAGGCGGCAGAGGTAACGGGGATGATCGACGTCGTTGCCAGGATGCCATCACGTTCGAAAGTGACGGGAATCGGGAGTGTCACTGCCGACACCACCTTCGAGAGATGTTCGCTGCTCGCAACTTGATTGCTGAAAGTGCGCAGCCGATCGAGTGGCTTGAGACCAGCGAGACCAGCCGGTGAGTACGGCACAACTCCCGTGAGAATCACGGTGTCGGGTTCGGCGGCGTCCGTCCGCCAAGTCAGGCCGAGGCGCGTTGGTTCTCCCGCCAAACGAACGGAGAGTTCAAGAGGTTCCGATTGGCCGGGACGTCGAACGACAGCGTTTGCATCGCGATCGGCAACGACAACGAGAGTGCGAAAGTCAGCGACTAAGTCGACAGATTGTCCGTCAAAGCGCTCGATGCGGTCGCCAACACGAAAGCCGGCGACGGCGGCCGGAGATTGCGGAGTCACGGCGATCACTTGCACGATCCGTTGCTCGGAGAGTTTGGCATCCCAAGTCAGGCCGAGTCGCGGAACAGGCGTGGGGAGCGGTTGTTCGATCTGCGTTTGTTGGACTTTGGTTTCCCGTCGCGACTCGGTTCGGAACGCAGGGAGTTCATCGGCATCGGCGGCTCGCAACGACAGCAGCAACATCAATCGTGCGAGTTGTTGCGTTCCCTCGTAGTTCAATTTGTGAGCGTCGTCGCTGGGGCGGTGATAGTCGTCGTGCTTGCCGGTGTGCAGCATCAACGCGGGGATGCCGGCCGCGAAGAACGGATGATGATCGCTGTCGGCTCGCATGTCCCAAGTGAAGTCGAGCCGCAATTGGGGCGCGGCGGTGTTCGCATCGCTGACGAGTCGCCGCAATCCGCGAGCCACTCGTGTGCCGGTGACCTCGACCCCTTCGGGACGCAGGCGGCCGATCATGTCGGCATTGATGACGAGCTTGATTTGATGAAGCGGCCGAGTCGGCGAGGCGAGCCAGTGCTTCGATCCGAGCAGTCCTTTTTCTTCGCCGTCCCAAAATGCAAACAACAAAGTGCGACGCGGTGGCCGAGGCAACGTGCGGATCGCCTCAACGACTTCCAGAAGTCCGGCGACTCCACTGGCGTTGTCGTCGGCTCCGTTGTGGATGTAGCCGATCGGCCCTCGGCTGTTGCGCGGAGTCCCAAAGCCGACGTGATCGAAGTGAGCGCAAACGATCACAACTTCATCGTGCAACCGCTCGTCGCGTCCCGGAACGCTCGCCAGAATGTTGCGCATCCCGCCGGAGAATTCCTGCACGAACTGCTGCTCAGCGGCGGCCGGAGTTGCACCTTGATGCCGGAGTTGTTGCACGAGGTACGCGCTCGCCGCGTGTCCTCCCGCACTTCCTCCTTCGCGGCCTTGCAGGGCGTCGCTGGCCAGAGTGTTGATGTGAACCTTGAGGTCTTCGATGCGAATCGATTCGATCGCCGCAGTGACCGAAGGCTCGACGGCGAGGGGTTCATCGGCGATGAGTGCCGGCGCGGCGAATAGGCACAACATCAGGCCGAGGAGCGAGCATCGACCTGCGTTGTTCACACCGAACGTGTCGCGTTCTTGCAAGACTTTCGTTGGCCATTGAGACGCAGGCAGTGCAAAGTGAAGAGTGCAGAGTGCAAAGTGCAAAGTCTTCGGCGGCCGGACCACTACGTGATTCAAGGCCAGGCACTTTGCATTCTTCACTCTGCACTCTTCACTTTGCGCTGCATCGCGGCTTCGCCGATTTTCGGCTGTTACGTTTGCACTCGATCCGAGAACCACGCCACCAATCCTCCGCAGATGATGATTGGGCTCCACACGGCCAAATCGAGCGACATCCAATTGATGCGGCCCAGGTAATTGCAGACTTGGGTTGTTCCCATCAGGCAGATCATCACGCCGACGCAGATCGCCAGATTCGTAATGATCGAAAAGCTCTCGCGTCGCAAGACCAGCGGCACCGTCAGGCAGACGGCCAGCAAATTCGCCAGCGGCCGAGTTATCCGTTCGTGCAAGTGCAGCACCTGCGATCGGGACGTCATCACACTGAAAGTTGGACTACGCAACCGCTCGACCAATTCCCACGTCGATTGATAACGATAGGCAACCGCCGAACCGGACATCTGCTCGCTGCCGATGTCGGTCACGATGAAGACCTCATCCGGTTTGCTGAGCGGCAGAACAATCTTCTGACCGGCCGGTGTCAGCCGCAGGTCACCAAGCGACGGAGTCGTCCGAGTCAGATGCCAACCCGCCGACCGTTGTTTCGTCTTGCGGTGATAGACCGCGTACTCGGCCGTCAGCGTCGCGATTTCCGAGTTGATCTCTGGTGCCGGCAAGAGGAATTCCGCTCGCTGCAATTTTCGTTCGGCAACGAGCAATCCCTCACCACTGATTTCAATGTGCGAGGAAAAATCGCGGTGCACGGAGACTCGCTGCGCATCTTGCGAACCGGACCCAATCGGTTTGATCAGTTCGTCCGCGACGGCCGGTAGCAGAAACTCTTGATTGAGCATCAATAGACCGTTGACGACGAGCGTTCCAATCAGCATTGGCACGACCAATCGAAACGTCGGCACGCCAGCCGACAGGATCGGGTTCAGCTCGCGGTGCTTGTGCAGCAACGCGAAGACGACCATCGTCGAGATGACCGTCAGGATCGGACCCACCAGATCGAACATCAGCAGTGATTGATAGCCGTAATACTGGCCCATGCGGCTGAGCATCGACAGCGTGCCTGCTCCGTCCGAGCGATCTTGAAACGCATCGATGTTCGTGAAGCCGTCGAAGACGACAAACAGGCCCACGGTGGCGAAGAAGCCAATTCCGAAGACATGCCAGAAACGGCCCAGCAAATACCGATCAAACGTCGTCACGGCGAATCCATTCCCCGGAAGCAATCCCGCGATCCCCGCGGCGCGGCGGGATTACAGGCCAATCCCCGAAAGTGGTCAAGGCGGGGTGTGAGGGCAGTAGGCAGACGCCAGAAGGCACAAGGCAGTGGGCTGTGACCAGAAGGAAGCGGCAATGAACGCTGCTTTCTGTCTTCTGCCCTCTGGCTTCACTCCCCCGCGTAATCCAGCCGCAATCGGCGTTTCGTCGTCAATATTTCAACGCGCT
>JAYVQJ010000736.1:0-5946 GCA_043777235.1 Planctomycetia bacterium | reverse complement strand
CCGATGGGCGCTAGCCCCGGTTCACGATTCAGTCCAACCGGGGCTAGCGCCCTCCGGCTAATCAACACAGATGGCGAGGAGCCATCTTTTGGAGTTTTCAGACAATGCCGGAGGTCGTCGAGCTGCGCGAAGTCACGGATCGACGCGAGGTCATTCATCGCGCCGTCCAGCGATTGTCGTCCGGCGATTTGGTCGCGCTCCCCTCCGAAGCGGGGTATGTGCTGGCGGGAGCGGCACTCGTCGAGGGAACTGGCCCTCGCTTTCAAAACGGCGGCGTCGCGCTGTTGCTGCGAGCGGCTGAAGAGGTCGCTGATTTCCTGCCACATCTGCCGCCGGTCGGACAACGCATCGCGAAACGCTGCTGGCCAGGCCCGTTGGTGCTGAACGCTCCGGCGACGGCGACCAACGGATTCATCGCGTCACTGCCGGAGAGTAGTCGATCCGCGCTACTGACAAGCGGAGCAATGTCCGTGCGTGTGTCGAGCCATCCGGTGCTCAGCGAGGTCGCGAAGCTGTCACGCGGGCCGTTGCTTGTGTGCGAGATCGAGGCTCCGACTAAGACGACCGACTTCGCCAACACGCCGTGGTCCGAGGCGGCTTTGATCGTGAAAGAAGGTGCGACGACGGACGCTCGACCGGCCGACTCGAAAGCGTCTGACGCTCAGCCGTCGGTCGTGCGAGTGGATTCGAACGGTCAATGGTCGATCGAACGGCTCGGAGCGACTCCTGACAATCGACTGCAAGTTGCGGCTTGCGAGCTGATCCTATTTTGCTGCACCGGCAACACCTGTCGCAGCCCGATGGCCGAGACGCTTTGTCGGCAACTACTGGCCGAGCGACTGAAGTGCTCGCCGCAAGATCTCACGAAGCGTGGCTACTTGATCGCGTCGGCGGGACTCGCGGCGGACTACGGCAGCCCGGCCAGTCGCGAGTCGGTCGAGATCATGAAGCGACGCGGGCTCGATCTGAAATCGCACACCAGTCAGCCGCTGACCGATCGCCTGATCGAGCAGGCGGATCACTGCTACACAATGACCAAGGGACATCGAGCCGCGATCCTCGACGCTCACCCCGAACTCGCCGATCGCGTGCAAGTGCTGGCTCGCGACGGCGGCGATATTTCCGACCCAATCGGTGCGGGCATGAACGAGTACGCGGCGTGCGCGGCGAGCATCGAAAAGCACCTGGCCCAAGTCTTGGATAAAATCGTGTGACTTCTCCAAATCAGCCGGCACGCGCTAACCGGGATTATTCATGGACTCCTCATGGACTCCTCATGGAGGAAGCAGACTGCCGCGATGTAACCCGAAGCGTAAGCGAGGGCGAACCGTGACGACGCCCTCGCTTACGCTTCGGGTTACATCGGGGCCATGAATAATCCAAGCTAGCGTGTGCCGGCTGAGGGCTTGAAATCTCGTTTCCCTTGTGGGCAAGACAAACACCGACCAACAATCTCCGAGCGTGGGCCGACCAGCCTCCAATTTTCAGCAGGGATCCGATCATGAAAATCGCCGTTGCCAGTGACCATCGTGGGCTGACCGTGAAGGAGCGAATCCTGCGGCAGCTTGCCGATCTGGGACAAGAGGGAGTCGATCTCGGCCCGAACTCGCCGGAGAGCGTCGATTATCCCGACTACGCGGCGAAAGTCGCGACCGCCGTCGCCAATCACGACGCTGACCGAGGCATCCTGATTTGCGGCAGCGGCATCGGCATGTGCATCGCTGCCAATCGCTTCTCCGGTGTTCGAGCCGCTCTCGTCCACGACGATTTCACCGCCGAGATGAGCCGCCGCCACAACGATGCCAACGTGTTGTGCCTCTCGGCCGACTTGCTCGGCGAGCAGCTCATCACCCGCATGGTCGATGTCTGGGTGAAGACCCAATTCGAGGGAGGCCGACATCAACGCCGGATCGATAAACTCGAACAAAACGCAACCGGTACGCAATCGAAGTAACCGCCGGGCAACCGACAGGAGGATCAATGATGACGCCCACTGACCGCCGTTATGCGAAGACTCACGAATGGCTCGCTCTCAACGGCGACGTCGGCACGATTGGGATCAGTGACTTCGCTGTGAAGGAATTGACCGACCTCGTCTACATGGGCCTGCCCAACGTCGGCAAAAAGCTGACTGCCGGTGATGTCTTCGGCGAGATCGAAAGCGTCAAAGCCGTGAGCGACTTGTACGCGCCGGTCAGCGGCGAGGTTGTCGAGGTGAACTCGAACTTGCCGAACGATCTCGACCTGCTCTCGAAAGACGCCTTCGGCAAAGGCTGGCTCATCAAAGTCCGGTTGAGCAATCCGTCAGAAGCGGCATCACTCCTGGATGCCACCGCCTACGAGCAGCAATGCGCGGCGGGACATTAGATTGGCATGTCATGGAAAATCGTTGCGCTGTTTGATTCCAACAAGGTGAATTGTGGCTTATCTCTTCGACACCGCTGAATCACAGCGAGACATGCTCAAGACCGTCGGCGTGAAGTCCGTCGATGAACTGTTCGACCAAATCCCGCGTGAACTGCGGCTCGATCGACCTCTGCAATTACCGCCGCCGCTGAGCGAGATCGAACTCGACTCGCATCTGCGAGACCTCGCCAGCCAGAACGTCGGAGCGTCCGGACGAGTCAGCTTTCTTGGCGGTGGCATCTACGACCACTTCGTCCCCGCCGCCGTCGATGCCATCGCCGGGCGCAGCGAGTTCTACACCGCCTACACGCCCTACCAAGCGGAAGCCAGCCAAGGGAGCTTGCAGGCGTTCTTCGAATACCAAACGCTGATCTGCGAACTGACCGGCATGGACGTCTCGAACGCGAGCCTCTACGAAGGGGCCTCCGCGATGGTTGAGGCCGTCTTGATGGCGATGCGAGTCACTCAACGACGTGGCAAAGTCGTCGTGCTCGGCTCGGTGCATCCAGAATACCGCGACACGCTGACGACCTACGTCCGGCATCTCGGCTGCGAGATCGTCACCGTCCCAACTCCGAACGGGACCGCCGATCCGAACGACGTCGCGCGACTGATCGACGACCGCACCGCTGCCGTGATTGTGCAACATCCGAACTTCTTCGGCTGTCTCGAAAGCCCTCGTGAAATCTTCGCTGCTGCAAAGCAACACGGAGCGTTATCGATCTCGGTCTTCGATCCGATCAGCCTCGGAGTGCTGCGACGTCCCGCTGAAGATGGAGCGGACATCGCTGTCGCCGAAGGACAGTCGCTCGGCATTCCGTTGCAGTACGGTGGCCCGTATCTCGGCATCCTCGCCAGCCGCCAAGAATTCGTGCGACAGATGCCCGGCCGACTCGTCGGCGAGACCGTCGGTCGAAACGGCAAACGCTGTTTCGTGCTGACGCTCGGGGCTCGCGAGCAACACATCCGCCGCGAGAAGGCCACGTCCAACGTCTGCACGAATCAAGGACTGCTGGCTCTGCGAGCGACTGTGTACCTTTCGCTGCTCGGCCCAAATGGCCTGCGTGAAGTCGCCGAGTTGAGTTGCCAAAAAGCTCATTACGCCGCTGAGCAATTGACCGCGGCCGGACTCGAACTCGCTTTCAAACGGCCGTTCTTCAAAGAGTTCGTCGTCCGCTGCCGAGGCAACGCCACCGAGGTTGCTCAGCGCGCGCGACTCGCTGGTTTCGACATCGGCCCCGCGTTGAATCGCTTTTCGACACTCGGTGCGTCCGCGAGCGACTGGCTGCTGATCGCCGTGACTGAGTCGCGGACGAAAAACCAAATCGACAACTTGGCAAACGCCCTCCGAAAGTAATTGGCCGACGAGATGCGCAACCGACAAGCCACGAATCTACTGTTTGAACTCTCGCATCCGGGACGTCGAGCCGCGATTTATCCCGCCTGCGATGTGCCGCCGAAGTCGCTGGCGGAGTTGCTGCCGAGCGATCAACTCGCGACGCAATCGCCCGACCTGCCGGAGTTGACGGAGCCGGATGTCATCCGGCACTTCACGAATCTGTCGACGCTCAATATGTCGGTCGATACGCACTTCTATCCGCTCGGCAGTTGCACGATGAAGTACAACCCCAAGCGGCACGAACGGCTCGCGGCGCTGCCGGGATTGATCGATCTGCATCCGTATCAGGACGAGTCCAGCAAGCAAGGAATGCTGGCGATCCTGTTCGAGCTGCAACAAATGCTCGGCGAAATCGCGGGGCTGCCGGCCGTCTCGTTGCAACCGGCCGCTGGTGCTCACGGCGAGATGACCGCGCTGCTTACAGCGGCCGCGTACTTCCACGATCGCGGCGAGCAGCGAACGAAGGTGCTCTTCCCGCAGAGCGCTCACGGGACGAACCCCGCCAGCGCGGCGATCGCCGGCTTCGAGTGCGTGCAACTCAAAGGACGCTCCGACGGCTTCGTCGATCTCGACGAATTGAAGTCGAATCTCGACGACAAGACCGCCGTGTTCATGATCACGAACCCGAACACGCTCGGCCTGTTCGAGCGGGACATCGCGAAGATCTCGCACCTGCTACACGACGTCGGCGGGCTGGTCTACATCGACGGTGCGAACATGAACGCGATCCTCGGCATCACTCGGCCGGGTGACTTCGGTGGGGACATGATGCACTACAACGTCCACAAGACGTTCACCGGCCCGCACGGCTCCGGCGGCCCCGGCGCGGGGCCGATCGCCGTCCGAGATTTCTTGGCCGACTATCTGCCGGGACCGATCGTGACTCGGACATCATCGAGTGCTGGCAATCAATATCAGCTCGCGACACCGCCGAAATCCATTGGCCGAGTTCGCAGCCACTTCGGCAACCTCGGCATTCTGTTGCGAGGCTATTTTTATCTGCGAACGCTGGGAGCAGCCGGACTCAAAGCCGTGTCCGAGCAAGCCGTGCTCAACGCGAATTACCTGCGAGCCAAGCTGGAGGACGTCCTGCCCGTCCCGCACGGCGAGCGTTGCATGCACGAGTTCGTCGCCTCCGCCGAGAAGTCGAAAGCCGAGAAAGGGATCTCTGCGTTGGACATCGCCAAGCGGTTGCTCGATTACGGCTACTACGCCCCGACGGTTTATTTTCCGATGATCGTCCCCGAAGCGTTGATGGTCGAGCCGACCGAAACCGAATCGCAGCAGACGCTCGATGAGTTCGCCGCAACGATCCGCACGATTCTCACCGAGTCGCCAGAGTTTCTGCACAGCGCTCCGCACGAGACGCCGATCTCGCGGCCCGATGAAGTCAAAGCAGGCCGGCAGCTTGTCCTGCGATGGAAGCGGTGAGCGATGAACGATCTCGTCCATGTGATTCTCGACGAGCCGCAGCCCGGCGTCTGGAACATGGCGGTCGATGAGGCGTTGCTCGAAGAGTCCCTCAACAGCGGGACGGTCTTCCTGCGGCTGTATCGCTGGTCCGAGGCGACGGTTTCGTTGGGCTATTTTCAACGTCCGAATGATCAACCGTACGATCCTCGGTTGGCGCATCTGCCAACCGTGCGGCGACTCTCCGGCGGCGGCGCGATCCTGCATCATCACGAACTGACCTACTCGTGCTGCTTGCCTCCAACGCATCCGTTGGCGGTCCAGCCGTCGCAACTCTACGAACAACTCCACGCGGCGTTCATCGCGGCAATCTCGGAACAGGGCATTGAGATCACTCGCCGAGGCCACACGGCTGGCGGACCTAACGAACCGTTTCTTTGCTTCCTGCGCGAGGCCGCGCCGGATCTGGTGGTCGGTCATCACAAAGTTTTGGGGAGCGCTCAACGGCGAAGGCGCGGAGCCGTCCTGCAACACGGCAGCCTGCTGCTGCGAGCCTCCGAGCATGTTCCAGAAATCCTCGGCCTCTGCGACTTGGCTCCGCAATTCTCCGAGTCCAAATTCGTCACGGCCGGCTTAGAGCGGTTCCAAGTTGCTGTAGCGGGACTCGCCAGAGTTCCGCCCCGAAGTCTGGCGACTTCGGCTACAGATAACCGCTACACGGCTGATGGAAC
>JAYVQJ010000735.1:0-5966 GCA_043777235.1 Planctomycetia bacterium | reverse complement strand
CGCGCGAGGCGAGAGCAACGTTCTCCGGCTTCGCTCCGGCCGTAAAGATTTCCAATTCGTCAATACATGGCGCGGACGAGTTCGTCGCGTGAATGGTCATCTTGACGAAGCGAGCTTTCATCGACGCAAACTTCTCCACGAACACGACTCCACCGCGCTTCGCCTGCGGGTCGAGCTTCAAGATCTCGGTCTCGATCGCAGCCAGTTGCTCGCGGATCACCGCCGCTCGTGGGCCGATTTCGCCGAAATCGGCTTTGCGCAGCGGTCGCTCACCATGCTGCACCCCCGCAAAACACGCCTTCATGCCGTAATAATCAAGCTGCGAAATCGGATCGAACTTGTGGTTGTGACACCGAGCACACCCGACCGTCAGGCCGAGGAACACGCTGCCGGTCGTGCTGACCATGTCGTGCAGTTCGTCCGCTCGCTGCTGCAACGTCAGGCCGATGTCCGGGCTTTTGACTTGATCCCACGAACCGCCGACCAGGAACCCCGTCGCCTCGTCCACGCCGACCGTGTCACCAGCAAGTTGTTCGAAGACGAATTGGTCATACGGCTTGTCCTCGTTGAAGCTGCGGATGACGTAATCGCGATACGGCCACGCATTCGGCCGCGGGTTATTCATCTCGAAGCCATGACTCTCCGCGAACCGCACCACGTCGAGCCAATGCCGCGCCCACCGCTCGCCGAAGTGTGGCGACGCGAGATACCGATCAACGAGCCGCTCGTAAGCGTCTTCGCCTGTGTCGGCGATAAACTCCGCCACTTCGTCCGGCGATGGCGGCAGGCCGAGCAAATCAAACTTCAACCGCCGAATCAGCGTCGTGCGATCGGCCTCCGGCGAGAGCGTGAGACCTTCGCGTTCCAACCGCGCGACGATGAAGGCGTCGATGGGATTTTGAGAGATCGAACTGAGCGGAATGGCGCTAGCCACCGGTGGTTGTGCCGATCGACCGGCGGCTAGCGCCGTGCCGCTCAATAACGGCCGCACCAGCGGCCGAAACGACCAATGCGACTTCAGCACATCATCCTTCTCGCTGCCGTCATCCGGCCACTCGGCCCCACTGTCGATCCAGCGTTTGAGCAACTCAATCTCCGCCGCCGTCAGCTTCTCCCCCTCGGCCGGCATTTCGAGACCTTCTTCTAACCCTGCCACGACGCGAAACAGCGGACTCTCACGACTCTTCCCCGGCACAATCGCCGCACCGAGATCGTCACCCCCTTTGAATGCCGCCGACTTCCGATCCAGCCGCAACCCCGCCTTCGGCTTCTCCGGCCCATGACACGAAACACACCTCTTAGCCAGCAGCGGTTGGATGTGCTTGGCGAAGTCAACGCGCTGCTCGACACCATTCGGCTCGTCAGCTTGTGCGCAACTTGATGCTGCGGTGATGACCGCAGAACATAGCAAAATCGAAACCACGAAATCCTTCACGAGCATGGCTCCGTCGATGTGCTTCTGAACGAATTGTCTCTGAACCCTTCCTTTTGACCGCGGGACTGCTAGCTTCCCCTCATCGAGTCTATCCGCTCGCGATAGACGACCCTGTTTTTCATTTCTCGTTCGTTGAAGGGGGAGCATGATGACCAATCTCGGAAGCATGTTTGTGAGATTCTTGGCAATCGGGGGGGGTTAAGCAAACCACGGCGACGTCGATCACTTCATCGACCACACGTCGAAAGCTTGGAGCCGCGAATCGTGTTGGAGAACGATCCGATCGACATGGCCATCGAAGCCATGCAGAACGCGCCGGAGCCACCGGCTATTCCACCGCTGGGAATCATTACGCCCACTTTTTCCACTCCCGTCTTTGACGACAGTGGGGCTGATCCGGTGGTGACTCTTGTGGACGGTCAACTGACACTTGTGGGCAGCCAACCTCTCGGCAGTCAAATCGGATCGCAACCGGTCGTCGTTAGCGCGAGCACTTCGGCAGCGGCGGATACACGTATTGACGCGACGATCAACCAGCTTTTCAACGGACCTCCGACTCCAGTCGTGGTACTGACGCCAATCGTTTTTTTGAACACACCGTCGCCACCGCCACTTCCCCCGCTCACGCCGATCAATGTGACCTTTGCATCGGATGATCCGCCGCCAATCGTGTCGCCGTTTTCTTTGCCAGCGGTCACTCCAATTCCGACAGTGTTACCAGAGGCACCCTTGGCATCTACGAGCACCGAGGCCAACCCTCCTGAAGCCGAGGGGCCACTCAGCGAGATATGGGAACAACTTGAGCAAACACTGTTGTTTGAAAACACGATGCCAATTTTGATCGTTCCAAATGCTGGTCCAGCGGGTTCGACGGTCGTCATAACGCTTGCAATCGAAGGACCGTTCACCAATCAGAACACGTTCCAACTTTTTACGCCTCCGACCAATTCGCTGGTGGTCTGGGGCGAGACCCAACCGGAAGCAACGATCGTTACGCCAATGATCGGATTCTTAACACCGGTTTGGCAGCCGTCACTTTCATCGCTTCCGTCTCTGATATTTCCACAGGCACAAGGTTTCTCTTTTCTCGGGGGAAGCCTTTCCAACGCTGGCCCTGCGATTGGTCTCTCAACGACTACAGGAGTAATTTTGACTCCACCGGCAGATCGTTTAATACCTTAGCTTCACCGCCATTCCTCACCGCCGGTTGAGCGTTGTTGTCACGCTCAACTGCGGTGTTATTATCAGAGCATTGATTGAATTCTCCGGAGAATTGCAACGATTTCATCAGGCGATTGGCGGAAGGCGGCGACAATGACAAATAAGGTGTGGCCTGTGTATTTCGCGGCGACTCTGTTGCTCAATGGCGCAGCATTGATTGCTTGCGCCGAAGATCGAACGATCTTGGCTGAGATTGATATCGCAAGCGGCGGAGACATGGTCCTATTGCCGGTTGAATCGGACGGTAATTCGCACCGCTATTTGTTGGACACAGGAATGAGTCTCAGTGCTGTTCCGCTCAACGTTGCAGCGAAATGGAAACCCGTACGGAACATCCGAAACTACACTGCGGCGGGCGTTTCCGAGGTTCCGGTTTATGAGCGTCCGAACGCAGAGTCCGTGATGGGATTAATGTTGCGTCGTAAAACGGAACTCATCGCAATGGACTTTCAGGATATTTCAGAAGCCATTGGTCAGCCGATCGAGGGCATTCTTGGAATGAGTGACCTCAAACGATTCGTTGTTCAGATTGACTTTGATCAAGGAAAACTGCGTTTTCTGCGATTCGTTGGCGATGAAGCCGGGGAAAAACTTCGCCTCTCATTTCACCGCGGGAGTCCGGTTCTTGATTGGGCTTCCGGAGAGACGCAACTGACGATTGGAATCGACACGGGTGCCAATGGTGAACTCTCACTTGCCTCGGAACATTTCGACGCGCTCGTGAAGCGGGGTGAAATTCGGAATGTGGTACAACAACAAGGGGTGACGGTGACGCCTGCGGGTACGGTCAAAAGTTCGAGAGGAACGCTTCGCGAATTCCAATTTGGCGGCGTGCGACATCAAAATGTCGATGTGATTCAGACTCAATTAAATACGGTCGGCGTTGGTCTGTTATCTCGGTATCTCGTCACATTCGACTTTCCGAAGGAGGCGATGTACCTCAAGCCCGGAAAGAGAATTAAATCGCCGACGCCTCGCGATAGTCTCGGAATGACAATCCTCCTTCGCGATAATAAGGTGATCGTTCAGAGTGTGCGGTACCGTGGTCCTGCGGAAGCAGCGTCCATTCAACAAGGAGATGTCCTGACGCAGATCAATGGGGAAAACGTGGCAGAACGGTCGCTCTTTGAGATCCGTCGTCTGTTCTGTCAGGAGGGCAAAACACTCAAACTACGTTTGGAACGCGACAATAAATCTCGCGACTTGACGATCACTCTTCCCAAGTCCGATTGACCGCAATTGCCGTTGACTGCGGAAAATCGGTGGCAGCTTTTCTGAGATCACAAGCTCATTGGCGAGCGTCAGTATTCGCCTCAACGACACCCCACATTGGGAATATCGTTACGCGCGTCGGTCTCCTGTCTGACATGACCACGCTTTACCGACTGACTGCTGATCTTGTCGTCGTCGTTCACTTCGCCTTCGTGGCGTTTGTGCTGTTCGGTTTGCTGCTGACTTTCATCGGTGGCGTGCGGCGGTGGGAGTGGGTGCGGGGCGTGCGCTTTCGAGCGAGCCATCTGGCGGCCATCGGATTTGTCGTGGCCGAGAGTTTGTGGGGCGTCACCTGTCCGCTGACGGTGTGGGAGCAGCGGCTGAGAGAACTCGCGGGGCAGTCGAGTTATCACGGCGACTTCATCGCGACGTGGGTTCACGACCTGATGTTCTTCGACGCCGAGCCGTGGGTCTTCGCGGTTTGCTACTCCGCGTTCGGAGCGGTTGTGTTGCTGTCGTGGCTGCTTGTGCCGCCGAGGCGGCGGGGTGTTGGCAATGAAGACCAATGACGAGACGCGGTTTCAAGAGTAACCCGCAGCGTGAGCGAGGGTCGATTGCGTGCTGGATTTCCGGACTCCCTCGCTGACGCTGCGGGTTACTTTTGCGGTTTTGAAACTGCGACTACGATGTCGCCGCCAATTGGCGACTCGGAGTGTTGTTCATGTTGCCGGAAGCTCTGCAAGCTCATGCTCGGACGGTCGCGCATCTGGCCGTGTATTTTGAAGAACTGAAGCAAGCGTCGCTGCGACTGCGAGAACAGTTTGCCGTCCGCGAACGGGGCTTCTTTTCGCCGAGTGAAGATGAAGCCACTCGGCAGTTGTTGATCTCGTACTGGATGGCTCGGACGGCACTGTTCGACGTCGTCCTAACTTACCGCGATGCCGATGAAGTGCCGGAGCCGTTGCGGCCGGTGCGATTCCTGATTGGCTACTCGGCGGCGCTGCTGCTGGTGGATGCAGCCAGATTCTTGCGAGAGAACTATCACGATCAGCCGGTGATTCGCGCGAAGCTCAACGAGCCGGAACCGCGTTTCGGCATCCCCGCCGAGTCCTACGACACCGTGCAGCGATCTCTCACCAGCCCGGTGCATGTCTGGCATCTCTACCATGCGGTGCGCTACCAAGAAGTCTTCGGCGATGAGTTGCGATCGCTGGCGGTCGAGCCGTTGTTGTCACCGTTGGTCGAAGTGATCGACCGCTTGGGACCGCGTCTGCAAGTTTCGGTCTACGATGTGGCGAAGGCGGGAATCCGATCACGCACGCGGCAGCTCTCGAACGTGGTCCGTCGCAGTTTGATCGATCGCGCGTTGTACGGACTGCAAAAGGTCGCCTGCTTGATGGTCACGGATCGGTTCACTCGACTGGGACATCAGCCCGCGTTGCCGGCCCACGTCGCGAACGAACTTCGATCGCTGCTGCAACCGGGGGATGTGATCGTCAATCGCAAAGAGTTCGCGCT
Organism: Planctomycetia bacterium; assembly: GCA_043777235.1. Lineage (GTDB taxonomy): Bacteria > Planctomycetota > Planctomycetia > Planctomycetales > Planctomycetaceae > SXKJ01. Next base: position 580 of record JAYVQJ010000735.1, on the reverse strand, counting down.
GACGAATTACTTTCTGCCCGGCTATTGGCCTCACGCGGCGCTGTACCTCGGCGATCCCGGCGAGTTGGAACGTATGGGACTGCGAGAACACCAGGAACTCGAACCGCGCTGGCGACGATTGCTCGAACTCGATCAGCACGAGCCGCGTCGAGTGCTGGAAGCGATGAAAGACGGTGTCTGGCTGCGTTCGCTGCGTACTCCGTTCCGAGCCGATGCCATCGCCGTCGTGCGGCCGATGCTGTCGCAGACCGACGTCGCGCAGGCCATCGGCCGAGGCATGTTGCACGAAGGCAAGGCATACGACTTCGACTTCGATTTCACTCGTTCGGACCGACTCGTCTGCACCGAAGTTGTTTATCGTTCGTATCAAGGGATCGGCGGAATGCAATTCCCGTTGAAACGCCGAGCAGGCCGATTGACGCTCGCGGCCGAAGACTTGCTGCGATTGTCGCTGGATCAATCTGGATTCAAGCCACTGGCGGGAATGGCACTGTCGTCTTCACTTTGCCATGTTCTCTGCGCAGACGATGAGCGTGCGTGGTACGGGCGATGTTTTTTTTGCCCGACACGGTGAGACTGC
>JAYVQJ010000734.1:0-22874 GCA_043777235.1 Planctomycetia bacterium | reverse complement strand
GCCTGCTCGCATCGCCGCATTACGGTGAGCGATGGGGGCGACACTGGCTCGACGTCGCGCGGTATGCCGACACCTGCGGCTATGACAAAGACAAGCTGCGCCCGAATGCGTGGCCGTATCGCGATTACGTCATTCGCTCGTTCAACGAAGACAAGCCGTATGCGCGGTTCGTCGAAGAGCAGATCGCTGGCGACGTGCTGTATCCCGGCACGACCGACGGAATTCTCGGCCTCGGATTCATCGCGGCGGGGCCGTGGGATTTCATTGGGCATGTTGAAGTGCCGGAATCGAAGATTGACGGCAAGATCGCTCGGCACAACGATCGCGACGAGATGGTCACGGCGACGCTCAACACGTTTTGCAGCGTGACGATTCAGTGTGCTCAGTGTCACAACCACAAATTCGACCCTTTCACGCAACAGCATTACTACGGCCTGCAAGCGGTCTTCGCGGCCGTTGATCGTGCTGAGCGACCATACGATCTTGATCCGTCGATAGAGCAAGATCGCCGCGATCTCACGGCGAAGCAACGCGGCTTGCAGGCCAAGATCGGGCAGCTTGAGAACGAAATTCGCGTTGACGGCGGTGATGAGTTCGCGCGACTCGACCAAGAAATCCGTGAGCTGACTCCCAAGGCTCAGCCCGCCGCCAAGCAGCCTGAGTACGGTTATCACAGCTCGCTGGAATCGTCTCTCGACAAGGCGAAGTGGGTGCAGATCGACCTCGGCCAGTCCGTCGAGATCGACCGAGTGGTGTTGCACGCCTGTCATGACGAATTCGGCGGCATCGGGTCGGGCTTTGGATTTCCGCTGCGCTACCGTGTCGAGTTGGCCGACAAAGCCGATGCCTTCGGCGCAGCTCCGACCAATGCGACGCAGGTGATCGACGACCACACTCAAGCCGATGCCACGAATCCAGGGCTGGTGCCTGTCATCGTTTCAGCATCCGCCAAGAAAGGCCGGTTCCTCCGCATCACTGTCACAAAACTCCGCGAGCGAACCAAGGACTTCATGTTCGCGTTGGCCGAGGTCGAAGTGCTCAATGCTAATGGTCAGAACCTCGCGGCGAAGGCGGGTGTCACGGCGCTCGATTCCATCGAAGCCGGAGTTCGTTGGGGACAAAAGAATCTGACCGATGGCATCTGGCCGCAAGCGGGCGACTCAGTGGCCATCGCGCGGCTCGCGGAAACACAGAAACAACATCAAGCGATTCTCGACCGCATCAATACGCCCGAGCGAAAAACTCGGCGCGAGCTATTGGACAAGCATTTGAGGAAGGCGCAAGAACAACTCGCCGCGCTGCCTCAAGGCCGCATGGTGCTCGCCGCCGCGACGGACTTCGAGCCGGCCGGTGGCTTCGTGCCGACCAAAGGGAAGCCGCGCGATGTCCAAGTGCTGCATCGCGGCAACGTCCTGCAACCTCGCGGCGTAGCGAAACCGGGTGTCTTGCCGATTCTGAAAGATGTTCCCGTTGAGTTCTCGCTTGCTCCCGATCACCGCGAAGGAGACCGCCGAGCCGCACTCGCGAAGTGGATCACTCGCGCGGACCACCCGACGACGTGGCGTTCCATCGCGAACCGCGTTTGGCAATTCCATTTTGGCCAAGCGATCGTCGAAAGCCCGAACGACTTCGGCCGCATGGGCCGTCTGCCGTCGCATCCAGAGTTGCTCGATTGGCTGGCGGCGGAGTTGGTGGGGGGATCGGGTGATGGGGAGATAGGGAGACAGAATGCAGTTTCTCTCACCACCACCCCATCACCCCACCTCCCTACCCTGAAGCGACTCCACCGCCTCGTCGTCACCAGCGCGACCTATCGGCAGCAATCAGTCCACAACGAATCGGCAGCGACGATCGACGGCAGCAATCGGTATCTGTGGCGGATGAATCGGCGGCGGTTGGAGGCGGAGGAGATTCGTGATTCGATTCTCGCGGTCTCTGGCCGAATGAATCAGCAGATGAATGGGCCGGGCTATTACTTGTTCGCGCTGGAGCAGACGGCTCACTCGCCGCACTACGAGTACCACAAGTTCGATCCCGAAGACGTCGCCTCGCACCGCCGCAGCGTCTATCGCTTCATCGTGCGGTCGCAGCCTGATCCGTACATGACGACGCTCGATTGCGCGGATTCGTCGCAGAGTACTCCGCTGCGCGACGAGACGCTGACATCACTGCAAGCGCTGTCGCTGCTCAACAACCGCCTCAGCTTGAGCATGTCCCGGCATTTCGCTCGACGGCTGGAATCGGAGAGCAAGACCAGCACCGATCGCATTGACCTTGCGATGCGGTTGATCGCCGGCCGATCTCCGACCGACGCGGAACGAACCGAGTTCACGGCGTATGCCGACAAGCACGGACTCGACAATCTCTGCCGAGTGCTGTTCAACGTCAGCGAGTTCGTCTTCGTGGATTGAGGGACGAACGGCTCGTGTCTGACAGTGATTCTCAGTTGTGCTTCAGCACATCACATCGGTCGCGGCCGGATGCGGCACTGGCGCGTGGTCGTGGAACTCGGCCCATCGGCTCCAGGCGTATTGCCATTCCATCCACATTCGCAGGAACGACCAAAGCAGACGCATCTTTGAGAGGTGCTCTGGCGAGAGTTTGGCTTGTGCTTGCTGCGTTGCCTGCGCGGCGGACTTCAATCCCCAGCGATCGCCAAGTTCGCGGCTGAGTCCTTCGGGCGAAAGGTCGGGCGTTGAGCCGTCGCGCATCAAGCCACTGGCGTCGGCGATGACGAACAGCTCGAACAGCTCGCTGCGATACGGTTCCAGTTCGAGCGGTTTCGTCTGACGCTCGGCATCGAGGATCAGTGCGTCGAGACGACTCAGAAGATCGGCCGCAAGTGTCTGTGTTGGAGTGGCGGGCATGTTGAGTGGCTCTCAAGGTTCGATTTCGGGCGGGTAACAGAACAGACTCGGCAGGAGCCAGCAAGCCTGCGGAGTCGGTGAATTCGCAACGCGCGCAAGAAAACGCCCGGCGTCTCGGTAACGTCGGGCGTTTCATCAAAGTTTGGAGTTCGGTCGCGGTGGTCGCGTTACGGGAAGAGGAAGAGCAAGCCCGTCCAAACAGCGGCCTCGTTGACCGCAGCGTGCGTGTTCCACGGAATCCGGTAGTACTTCTTCGGAGCACACTCGCCGACGCGGTAGTAGCCGAGGTTGTACATCTTCTTGCAGGCTGGATCGATCGTCATCTGATATGGCAAGCCGGCCAATTGCACGCCGAAGCGAGCGACCGAAACAAACGGCTGAACCAATTCGCAATGCACATGGCCGTAGCGTTCGAGAGCGGGGTCTTCAAAGTAGAGCGGGTTGTGGTATTGGTTCGGTGCCTGCCACTGATACAGCGAGTCGGCAAACATGCGGTTGGAATAAGCCGCGTCGCTCAATTTGAATTCGCTGGGACATTCTGGCATGTTGCCGTTTTCATCCGGCTTGCACGGCAGTCCGTCGGGACGCGGGCAGATGTCCCAACAGACTTCTCCTTTGATCGCACTCACAGGCTGATAATCGAAGAACGGTTGGATGTCGGAGATGCGTTTCAATTGAGTGGGACTCGTGACGGGTTCCGGAACTGCTTCCGTGCCCGGTTGCGGTTGCTCATCCGGCAATGTGGCGATGCGTTCTTCAGGCGGGTGAATCGGAGCCGGTTCTTCGTAGGTTCTCGACTTCACAGCGGTCTTCGGTGCCGGCGCGACGGGCTTGCCGGGGTTTTCTTCGAGCGGCTCAAACGGACTATCGTCGTTCAAGACATCGCGGAACCGCTGTTCGGCATCGCGTTTTTTCAGTCGATCGAGCGGCGTGTCGGCCTGCGCGAGAAGTTGTCCCGGCTTGCGATGCGCGGCGAGCCGGCTGATCGCGGCAGCTCGTGGATTCGCATTCGTCAACGTCGCCTTCGCGGAACGCGTCGGCGTTGATTTCGTGAAGTAGTCGCGGACTCCGGCTTCGCTGACTGCGGTTCCGCCGAAGACGACGGCGAGACTCAATACGCCGCTCGCGCCGATCTGGGAGGAGCGGCTCAGCAGCCGGTCAGAAAGAATCTGGACCATGCTCCGTCGTGTAGTTGGGTGACTCTTGAGTGATTGCGATGTCATGAGGATGGTTCTCCCTAACCGTCGCCGCTGAGATTTGAATGAACCGAGTTTTCGTCCGTAGCTCGGTGATGTTTTGCGTTCCGAGGTATCCCATGCCGGCTCGCAGGCCGCCGACCAATTGATAGATGAAACTGCCGAGATTTCCTTTGTAGGCGACGCGACCTTCGACCCCTTCGGGCACGAGCTTCTTCGTGGCGGTCTTGTCGTCGTCTGCTTTATTCGTCGATTGTCGGTAACGATCCGCACTGCCCTTCATCATCGCGCCGAGCGATCCCATGCCTCGGTACCGCTTAAAGCTGCGGCCTTGGTACAGGATCATCTCGCCGGGTGATTCATCGAGTCCCGCCAGCAGTCCACCCAGCATCACGACGTGAGCTCCGGCCGCGAGAGCCTTCGTCACGTCGCCGCTGTAGCGGATGCCGCCGTCGGCGATGATCGGGACATCGGTGCCGGCCACCGCTTTCGCCGCGTTGTGAATCGCAGTGAGTTGCGGCACGCCGACGCCGGAGATGATGCGCGTCGTGCAGATCGAGCCTGGCCCGATCCCCACTTTGACGCCATCCGCTCCGGCTTTGACGAGATCCTTTGCTCCTTCGGTGGTGGCGACGTTGCCCGCCACGACGTCGATGTTCCAGCGGCGTTTGATCTCGCGGACGGTCTCGATGACGTTCTTCGAGTGCCCGTGAGCCGAATCCACCACCAACACATCCACGCCCTTGTCCAGCAGCGCCGCGGCCCGTTCGTAATCGAACACGCCGATCGCTGCTCCGACTCGCAACCGACCGCGAGCGTCCTTCGACGCGCGTGGAAAGCGCAGGGTCTTGTCGATGTCCCTGATCGTGATCATTCCCTTTAATTGGTAAAGGTCGTCAACTAGGAGCAGTTTCTCCACTTTGTTTTCCAGGAGTAACCGTTGCGCTGTGACAAGATCCGTGTTCTCGCCCGCCGTCACGAGCTTGTCCTTGGTCATCACGTCCGCGACGAGCTTGTCGTTGGATTCGAGGAACCGCAGATCGCGTCGCGTCAAGATGCCAACCAGCTTGCCGTTGCGCGTGATCGGGACGCCGCCAATGTTCCGCTCGTCCATAATTCGCCGAGCTTCACCGACCGTCGTTTCGGGCGGGAGCGTGACCGGATCGACGATGACTCCGTGCTCGGATCGCTTCACGCGGTCGACCTGCAAAGATTGCTGCTCGGCCGTCATGTTCTTGTGAATGATGCCGATGCCGCCCTCTTGAGCTAATGCGATCGCCATCTCCGCCTCGGTGACGGTGTCCATCGGACTGCTCGTGATCGGAATGCTGATCGGCACGTTTCGAGTCAAATGCGACGAAACATCGACCTCATTCGGCATGACTTCCGAGTAGGCCGGTTCCAACAACACGTCATCGAACGTGACTCCGCGAGTGACAATGCGGTCTTCCATCTCAAAGAACTCCGTTGATTGTTCGCGGCCCGCGAGATCGGGCCAGCAATTCGGCGGGATCATACGGAGCCGGCGAATGACCGTCACGCAACGCTGTGTTTTTGAAACGCAGCGGGCATTGTGCGGGCCGAGCGAAAACGCGCAGCCCTTGGCCACGCCGAATGTTTCGAGAATTGACGCCGAAAGACTGGGCAATCTGAGTTCGATCTTGCCACTCATTCGAGTCAAAACGGGCGTTGTCATTGCGTGACCGCGAAGTTGATGCGTCCGCCCAGACGATCTCATCTCACAGCCACCGCGTGCCGAGCGGCTCGCCAAAGACTTGTCCACGGAAGGGGTTCACACCATGAGTGACGTTATCCAGTTCCGAAATGAAACCCGCGAAGTCGCGCAGCCCGCTGCGGGAAAAATTGCGCCGCCGCACGCACAACAATTCTTTGAAAACCAACTCGCTTCGTTAGTCGGTTCGCCACGAAAGGCGTGCATCATCGGAGCGGGTTCGTCCGGCATCGCGGCCGCGAAGACGCTGCGTGAGCAAGGCATTCCCTACGACTGCTTCGAGATGGGCAGCGGCATCGGCGGGATGTGGCGCTACAACAACGACAACGGCCGGAGTTCGGCGTATCGCTCGCTGCACATCAACACGTCGCGCGACACGATGGCGTATTCCGATTTCCCGCTGCCGAAAGATTGGGTGCCGTTCCCCGATCATCAGCATGTGCTGAAATACTTCGAGAGCTACGTCGATCACTTCGGCTTCCGCGACACGATCACGTTTCGCACGAAGGTGGAATCAATCGTCCCTGTCGGCAACGGCGAGTGGGACGTGACCGTTGTCGGTCCCGACAACGAGCGACGGACGAATCGTTACGGAGCAGTGCTGGTTGCCAACGGGCATCACTGGAACCCGCGGACGGTGACGTATCCCGGCGAGTTTCATGGCCAGCAAATGCACTCGCACCACTACCGCACGCCGGACATCGCTGTCGGCAAGCGTGTGTTGGTGGTCGGCTTCGGCAACTCGTCGTGCGACATCGCGTGTGAGACCTCGCGCATCGCCGACGCGGCGTTCATGTCGGTGCGGCGCGGTGCTCACGTCATTCCGAAATACATGTTCGGCCGCGCGATGGACACGATCCTGCCGAAGTGGTTGTGGTCCTTCATGCCGTGGTGGATCATCCGACCGATCTTCGCGATGGGCTTGTGGTGGGCTCGCGGTTGGATGTCGTGGTACGGGCTTCCCGAACCGGATCACGGCCTGCTGCAAGAGCACCCGACGATCTCGGCCGATCTCTTCAACGTGCTCGGACACGGCTACCTCAAGATCAAGCCGAACGTGCAAGAACTGTGCGGCGACAGCGTGAAGTTCATCGACGGCAGCGTCGAGAAGATCGACTTGATCGTCTGGTGTACCGGGTACAACATCACGTTTCCATTTTTCGACAACACGATCATCGACCCGCTCAACAACGAGGTCTCGCTGTATCAGCAAGTAGCCCATCCGGATCAGCCGGGCTTGTACTTCATCGGACTGGTGCAGCCGTGGGGCGCGATCATGCCGCTCGCCGAAGCACAGTCGAAGTGGGTCGCCGAAGTACTGACGGGGCGATCGGGCCTGCCACCGCGCGACGAAATGCTCTCCGAAATTCAGCAGCAACGAGCGAAGGTTGCCAAGCGATACACCAAGAGTGCTCGGCACACGATTCAAGTCGACTTCCACCCGTATCAGCGTCAGCTCGCGAAGACCGCCCAACGCGGTCGTCGCTGGCCGAAGCGAGCGTTGTGAAATCGCCGATCATGTAACCCGAAGCGTTAGCGAGGGCGGTTGTCTCGCATCATTCGCGAGGCGTTCGTCCCTCGCTAACGCTTCGGGTTACTTTTCCAACGAAACGCTACGCCGCTCGCCGAGTTGACTCCGTTGGCGTGAAGAGCCGTCTCGGAAACGTGGATTGTTTCTTCCGTTGGTGTTCGTTCCACATTTCCAACATCGTTTCTTCCGCCGAGTAACGGAAGCGGAAGCCGAGTTCGTTTTCCAAGCGAGTCGGTGCGACGACCCACGAATGACGCAGAAAATCGTGCAGGCTGGGTGGATAATCAAAGACCGGAAGACGCAGGTTCCACCAGTACCAGGAAAAGTATTTGAAGGTCCACAGCGGCAGCTTGATGACCCGACGATTGGTGAGCTTGGCCACGCGCGTCAGCGTCAGCCAATCATTCGGGCCGATGTTGAACGGGCCACGCGCGTCTTGACGCAGGATCTCCCACGTCGCCGCCACGCAGTCCTCTTCGTGAACGAGTTGCAGCGGCGTGTCGTTTCCGCTGGGTAACACAATCATCGGGATCTTGAGCAGCAACCGGCTGAGGAAGTTGTTGGCTCCTTTGCCGCCGATGATCACGGCTCGCGTCCACGAGACGGCGACATCGGACTGCTCACCACCGGAATGCTGATCGGTACGTTCCGAGTTAGCCGCAACTAGACTAGACATCGACCTCATTCGGCATGACCTCCGAGTAGGCCGGCTCCAACAACACGTCATCAAAGGTGACTCCGCGAGTCACAATGCGGTCTTTCATCTCTCGAAACTCAGTCGTTTGGTCGTGAACCGCGGGATCGGGTCAGCAATTCGACGGGATCATCGGCAGCGGACGAATGAGCGTCACGCAGCCTGACGTTTCTGCGGGACAACGTCAGGCGTCGCGATAGTCGAATCCGCGACCGACGGAGCCTGTACCGCGATTTCCGTCGGACGTCGGCGATTACCGTGCAGGCAGGTTCCGATGAACGTGTAACGTACGAAAACCGCGTAGCTGCCCAGGCCAACTGCGACGGCGATCGCGAATGTCAGCAGCATCTTCGCTTCGGGAGGCAGCGACGTTTCGCGCAGCGCGATGTGCGTCAGCCCCACGAGCGGCAGATGAATCAGATACATCCAATACGACGAGTCGGCGAGAAACCGCAGGCTCGGAGCATTGAACTGTCCGCAGCGAACGACGACTCCCATCGCTCCGAAGATGAAAAACCACGCGGACAATCCGACGCACCACGAGAAACACCACCGAGTCCACAAGTTGCCAGTGCCGCTGACTTCCCCCTTCAGGAACAGAAACATGCTGGCGACGCAGGCCATCGAAATGGCCAGATGGACTCCGGGGAGTCGCAGGGCTTGAAAGAATTCCTCACGCCGACGGAACGCGACAACGCCAACCGTGAAGAAGATGCTGAAGTACAACAATCGTCCCGCTTCTGGCAGAAATGAATTGTTGAATTCCGTGACCGGAGCCGGGTTAGCCCACAGGATCATGGACACCGGCATGGCGAGAAATGCCGGTGTCAAAACGGGACCGGCCAACCAATCGAATGGGGATTGAGACGCGCGTTGATGACTCGGCCATTCCTGACGCAGATACCAAAACGAAACACTCATGACGATCAAGTCGTACAGAAACCACAGGTGACCGGGATTGAAAAAGTTCGCTTGCAGGTCTGGATCGAGCGAGACGTAGGGGAACGCGGTTGGATCAATCGAGCAACGACCGATCGTGAACCATCCGAGCAACCAGATGCCGAGCGTCAACGGGAGGATCGTCGTCACGCTCACGCCGTAGGGGATCATCAAGCGCTTGATGCGATGATCGAGAAATTTCTGGGCACCACGCGACTGAAACATGTACTCGGCAAAGAAGCCGGACAAAAAGAAGAACGTCGGCAGCCGAAATGCGTGCAAGCCCCAAAAGACGACGTCACACAGTGTCGACGTCTGATCGTCGAAAACCGGCCACATCAGGTGCGGCATCCGCGTCGGCATGTAAGCCACCGCCGCGTGCAGCAACAATCCGGACAGCATCGCGATGCCGCGCAGAGCATCCAGTCCGTCCAACCGTCCGCCGGGAAATGTCGGTGCCACCGCAACCGGGGAATGCATCTCAGACATGGTGGTCACCTCCGTGCAAAACGCCTCTCAAAATCTTCGGACGTCCACGCCCGGAGGGTTTGAGTCGCTCAAATCATCAGTCCCTATCGACGCGAACCTTTCGGGCCGTTGAGTCTTTCGGCCTGTCGTCGACTGCTCGATCGGACACTCGCCACGAATCACCGAGCAACTACGGAAGCTGGGAAGTCTTCAAAGAGATTGACGCCGGTGCTACTCAATCTCGGCCGTGTCGATTCGCGACTTCAGAACTTGAGTGTCTGCTTGGACGATACTCCTTGGTCAGACACAAATTGGCGAAGGCCGATTGATTGCGGAAAGACAGGACGCTTTCTGCGCAGGAGATTGCAGGGATGACAGGCTCTCGACGTCGTTTTCGTCAGACATTGATCGTGGCCGGGCAAGTGGCTCTGGGCCTGATCTACTTCTGCCTCACCCCCTTGTATGCCACGACCGCACTGGCGGGCATTCTGTACGGGCTTCGCCACGGGCTGGGCTTCGGCCAGTCCATGACGTGGGTGCATTGGGTGATTCTCTCGCCGTTCGTGTACGTCGCGTGGTTGAACACGTTCTTGATTGCGTGTGCGATCGACATGCAGGCGTGGCGGCTGGTGTTTGGATTCACGAAGCCTCGCCGAGCGGTTTCGACGGAAGACTCCCGGCAGAGTTTGCTGTTGCACCTCGCGATCGCGACTTACTTGCGAGCGTATGTGGTGTGGTCGATCCCGCTGACGCGCGCGTACATGGTCATTCCCGGGCTCCGGCTCTTGGTGATGTATTCGTATTCGATCAAAGCCAAGACGACGCTCGGCAGCGCGATCTTCGGGCTGGTCTACGATCCGGACCTCACCGAGATCGGTGCCGGCGTGATCCTCGGTGCGGGGAGTTCAATTTCGGCACACCAATTCACGACGAATGCCGACGGCGGCCGAGTGTATTCGACCGCTCCGATCATCATCGGCGAGCGCGCCGTCATCGGTGGCGACACGCTCATTCATCCCGGCGCACGCATCGGAGCAGACGCGATCGTCGAGCCGAAGAGTTACGTCGCCGCGTTCACGAACATCGGCGACGGCGAAATCTGGGGCGGCAGCCCGGCACGGTTCCTCCGCAAGCGATTCGAGCCATCGACGGCGACCGCGGAAGATGCGGACCCGGTGAGTCGTGCGGCAAACTGGATCGCCGTTCATTCGCAGCCAAACATCGCCGTCCGTTCGCAGCCGAATATCACCGTTGACGATGAGTCGCTTCGTCGAGTCGTCGCGACTGCGTTGGATTTGCCGCTGACTTCCGTCACCGCTGACTTGTCGGCCTCCGAGTGTTCTGCGTGGGACTCGCTCGGGCAAATGGCGATCGCGGCAGGACTGCATGATCGATTCGGAATCACGGTGTCGGCTGAGACGAGCTTTCGTTTGAAGTCGATGGACGACTTGCGGCAGGTTCTGCGAGGGACTTCGCAATCGGTTGAAACACGCGCGACGAACGTCGCGGACAGCTTCGCACTGCCCGACGACCCGGAACTGCTCCCGCTGCTCGATCACGAACAAGTCACTCGCGCACTGGCAGCCCAACTAACCCGAAGCGTCAGCGAGGGCGAACGCTTCACCGACTCACATCACGACAACGCCGATCCGGCGCTCGCCCTCGCTGACGCTTCGGGTTACTTGGCGTCCACGCAGATCTCACGTGAACCTGTTCCCGTTGTCATCGCTGCGACATTCGTCGCGGAACCGGTGGCGAGTTCGCTGAAAGTTTGGAGCCGCGCGTTCGGCATTCCGGTCGAGGTGCAGTTCGCCGGGTTCAATCAAGTGCAGCAATGCCTGATGACTCCTGGCAGCGAGTTCCATCAGAACACGAGCGGCCTCAACGTCGTCTTGGCTCGTCCCGAAGATTTGCTGGGTGGCAGCGAACCGGAATCGCTCGACGCAGCGAAATCGTTGTTGTCGGCGATCGCGACCTTCGCGAAGTCTGCGCCGGGAACGCTGGTCGTCGGCACGTTGCCGCCGGTGGTCTCGTCGTTCGTCACTGCCGATCGAAGGACGGCCGAAACACTGCGAGCGACTTGGCGAAATCGCCTGGCCGAGATCGACGGCATCCGCACGCTCGACTTCGATGAGATCGTCGAGCAGATCGGCATCAGCGCGGCGGGACGCGCGGATTTGGAAGTGATCGCTCGGTCGCCGTACACGCCGCGCGTTTATCAAGATTTGGGGATCGCGATTGCTCGCGTCGTCCGGCAGCAGCGAGTTGCTCCCGCGAAGGTGATCGCGCTTGATGCCGACGGCGTGCTGTGGGGCGGAGTGCTCGGTGAAGACGGCCTGACCGGCATTCACTTGAGCGGCGATTATCCCGGCCGAGGATTTCAGTTGTTTCAAAAGCAAGTGCTCGAACTGAAGCGCCGTGGCTGCTTGCTTGTCATCGTCAGCCGCAACCAAGAGGAAGACGTCTGGCGTGTCTTCGAGCAACATCCCGAAATGATCCTCAAACGCGAAGACATCACCGCCGCGCGGATCAACTGGCGACCGAAGTCGGAAAACCTGCGTGAGCTGGCCGCCGAATTGAATCTCGGACTCGATGCGTTTGTGTTCGTCGATGACGATCCGGCGAACCGCGCGGAAGTTGGTGCGAACGCGCCGGGAGTCACCGTGTTGCCGTTGCCGACGGACGCTTCACTGTATTGCCGCACACTCGCGCAGCTTTGGCGATTTGATACGCCGCACATCACCACCGAAGACCAAAATCGCGGCGCGATGATGCAGGCCGAGCAACAACGTCAGCAACAGAAAGAGGGGACCGCCGATCTCGCGTCATACTTGCGATCACTGCAACTGCGTGCCGAGATGCGACTCGCTTCGCCGGCTGAATTGCCGCGCGTGGCTCAACTGACGCAGAAGACGAACCAGTTCAACCTTTCGCTCAAGCGGCGTTCGCTCGCCGAGATTCAAGCCTTGTTGCCGACGCATTCGATCTACGTCGTCGAGGCGGCGGATCGCTTCGGCGATTACGGTTTGATCGGCGTCTGCATTCTTGGTCGAAACGAGGCGCAACCGAACGAGTTCGTGCTCGACACCTTCTTGATGAGTTGCCGAGCTCTTGGTCGTGGCATTGAAGAGGCGATCCTGCAGAGCCTGCGAACGATCGTTGCTCAACAAGGAGGTCAGCGATTGATCGCGCCGTTCGTTGAAGGTCCGCGCAATCAGCCATTCCGCGAGTTTCTGAACCGCTCTGGTTTGATCGAACGCTCGGCGGGAGAGTTTGAATTGACCTCGGAGATCGAACTCGCGTGGCCGGATCACATCGCCTGGCGGAGCGTTGAAACGGAAGCCGCTCGCAATGCGGCGTGAACCGATCTTGCCGCGTTTGTTGTTACCGGAAAAAATCGCTGCGAATTCATCGGTGGCCGAAGGGATGTCGGCTGTCTGCCAGGAAGGGAGTCCGGATGTCTGCGTCATTGACCATCGCGGCAGATCGTGTGTCGCAAACTTCGGAGAGCGATGAGCGCGTCATGCTGCTCCCGAAGCGAATGGAGCGGCTGTATTCGCAAGCCATCCTGATTCGGGCGGTCGAAGAACGGCTGCTGGAATTGTTCGCTCAAGGGAAACTCTTCGGGACCGTGCATACTTGCATTGGGCAAGAATGGAGCGGCGTGGCGGTTGCCGAGTTCCTCCGCGAGGGGGATTTGATCTTCAGCAATCATCGCTGCCACGGACACTTTCTGGCACGCACGGATGACGTCGAAGGTCTGATCGCCGAAGTGATGGGGAAACGAACCGGCGTCTGCGGCGGCCGAGGGGGCAGTCAGCATCTGTGTCAGAAGGGGTTCTTCAGCAACGGCATTCAAGGTGGCATCGTCCCGGTGGCGGCCGGGCTTGCGCTCGCTCAAAAGATTCAGAGCACGGGAAACATCGCGGTCGTGTTCATCGGCGACGGAACGCTGGGTGAAGGGGCCGTGTACGAGACGTTGAACATCGCGTCGAAATGGCAACTGCCGTTACTCGTCGTGGTCGAAAACAATTTCTATTCGCAGAGCACCAGCCAGCGCGAGACTCTCGCGGGAGACATCTGCGCTCGAGCAGCGGCGTTCGGCATCGAAACGCGAACCTCGACAACGTCGGAACCGGCGACCTTGTTGGATGACGTCGATGACTGCATCGCCATCGTGCGCGACGAAGGCCGGCCGGTCTTCCTGCGGATCGACACCTATCGGTTGATGGCGCATTCCAAGGGAGACGACGATCGCGACGAGTCGGAAGTGCAGGCTCATCGAGATCGCGATCCGCTGACTCGATTTTGGGAAACGAATCCGACGGAGGCGAAAGCCGCGTTGGACGCTGCCAATCAACGGATTGACGTCGCGGTCCTCGTGGCCGAGCACGCTTCATTTCCCGAACTTGCGATCAACACGCTGTCCTGCGACCGGCCCACCACAACTTGGAGTCCCGTTCGGGTCACGCGGCCGGATCGAGCGGTCACACTGATGCGAGACGCATTCCAGCGTGCTTTGCAGGACGACGCGCGAGTGGTGTTCATCGGCGAAGACATCGAGTCACCCTACGGCGGTGCGTTCAAAGCGACGAAGGGTTTGAGTGACGAATTCCCGAATCGCGTCCGCAACACGCCGATCAGCGAGTCGTTGATCGTCGGCTTGGGAAATGGTCTGGCTCTGGCCGGAATGCGGCCGGTGTGCGAAATCATGTTCGGCGACTTTCTGACGCTCGGAGCTGATCAGTGGATCAATCACGCGTCGAAGTTTCGCTCGATGTACAACGAGCAGGTCTCCGTGCCGCTCGTCGTGCGGACTCCGATGGGAGGCCGACGCGGCTACGGGCCGACGCACAGTCAGTCGTTGGAGAAACATTTCCTCGGCCTGCCCGACACGCGAATGCTGGCCGCGAATCATCGCCAAGATCCCGGACAGCTTTATGACCGCCTCTTCGCTTCGCTCGATCGTCCAACGCTGGTGATCGAGAACAAAGTCTTGTACGGGCAGCGCGTCATCGACGAGATGCCTGACGGTTTTGTCGTGGAAGAAGGCGACGAATCATTTCCGACGATGCGACTTCGCCCGGAAGGGGTCGCTGATCTGACCATCGTTTGCTACGGGGAAATGCTCCGAGAAGTCGAAGCGGCGATGCTGCGTGCGTTCGACGAGCACGAATGGATTTGCGAAGTGCTCTGCCCGACGCAGTTGTACCCGCTGAATGTGCGACCGATCTTGGATTCGGTGTCGATCACTCGGCGGCTACTGGTCGTGGAAGAAGGGATCGGCTTCGCGGCGTTTGGAGCGGAGTTGATCGCACAGATTCAAGAACGAGCTCCGGAATCGTTGCGACAGGTTCGACGGCTCTCGTCGCCGGAGATGCCGATTCCGGCGTGTGCTCCGTTGGAAAAACAGATGCTGCCACATGCGGAATCCATCTTGCTCGCCGTTGTGGAGATGATGTCGCATGGCTGAAGTCACTGCGGTGGTCATTCCGCAAGACAACGTCAACGACGATGCCGTGATGTTGCTTGCGTGGTGCGTCAAGCACGGCGACCGCGTTGAGGTCGATCAGGTTTTGATCGAGATCGAAACCAGTAAGACCACGATGGAAATCACAAGCCCGGCATCGGGCATCGTTCACATCGAGCGGCCCGGCGAGTCGGAAGTTCCCGTCGGTTCAGTCTTGTGCCTCATCGGCGAGAGTGTCGAGGCGATCCAGTCGTTCCGCGCCGCAGGCTCGTCCGCAGCGAAACCGGCCGCACCAGCGAAACCAGAAACACCAACCAAACCGACGGCACCCAGCGTTGTCGCCGCTTCGGAACCGGCCTGCGAACCCGCTTGCGAAACGGCCGACGTGACACCCAGCGTCGCCCCGTCATCGACTCGTTTCAGTCGCGCGGCGCTCGATTTGATTCGCGAACATGGCTTGGACGAATCTCGGTTCGCGGGTGCCGGTCTGATTCGCACGAAAGAGGTGCTCGCCAAATTGTTCCCGGCGACTGCCGCTGCCACGTCGGTTGTCGAGTCAACGTCGGCATCAACAACAACCTGTCAGCCGTTGAAGCCAACGCCGTCGCCGATTCGAGGCGCGGCGGGAGTTCCGATTCGATCCGAACCAATGTCGCGAACCAAACGGCTCGAAGCCAAGTTGCTGGCTTGGAGTTCGCAGGTCGCACTTCGCAGCAGTGTCACGACGACACTCTTCACGACGCGGCCGAATCCGACTCGGCACACGTCGCCAGATGCGGCCGAACGGCTGGTGGCGGCGACGATCTTCGAATGCGGACGACTGCTCAAGAAGTTTCCGGCGGTCAACGCTTTCTGCGACGGCGAGAACCTTCAGTTTTACGAACGAGTCAACGTCGGTTACGCGCTCGATGCCGGCCGCGGCTTGAAGGTGCCGGTCTTCCGCGACGCCGACTCGAAAAGCATCGACGACTTGCTGGCCGAGCGTCGGCAATACATCACCGAGTATCTCGAAGGTCGATTGAAGCCGGAGTCGTTGGCGTCGGGAACGTTCACGATCACCGACTTGTCGGGCAGCGGAGTGCTGCTGTTTGATCCGCTGATCGTCGAAGCTCAGGCGGCGATTCTTGGAATTGCGGCGGATGTATCGCCGCCGGGCAGCTCGTCCGTGGCGTACAACCTGACTCTCTCGTTCGATCAAAGGCCGAGTCGCCGCGCGGTTCGTGAATGAACTGCGAGAGCGATTGCTGGACTACGAAGAGGGTTCGCGAGACTCCGCCATGACGTCGGAACGGAGTTGTTCGCGTTGCGGCCTGACGGCGAGTGCGGCAGCTTCGCGAAAACATTTTCTGGTGCAAGTTGCCGACGAGGCTCCCACCGCGACCGCATGGGTCTGTACGAACTGCCTGGGCGGACGGTGACGGCTCTCGGATCTTGATTGTGTATGGAAGGGATGACTCCGCATGAAGCGCTCAGTGAATCGCGTGCTGACGCTGATGGGCCAGATCGCCATCGCGCTCGTTTTTTGTTGTGCCACGCCGATCTACGCCACGACGGTGCTGGCCGGAATTCTGTACGGCTTGATTCATGGCTTGGGCTTGGGCGAGAGGCTGACTTGGGTGGAATGGATGATCGTCTCGCCGGTCATCTACGTCACTTGGTTGAACTCGTTCCTGATTGCGTGTGCGATCGATATCCAAGCTTGGCGGTTGCTGTTTGGCTTTCGAAAGCACCGTCGCCTGACCACCTCGAACGGCTTTCGTGATTGGCTCCAGTGCATGCTCACGCTGTCGAGTTACATGCGTGAGCGAATCGTTTGGCATCTGCCGCTGACGCAATCGTACATGGGGGTTAATGGCTTGCGGCATCTCGTGCTTTGGTCCGGAGCACCCAGTGCCAAAATTGGTCGAGGCAGTTCGCTGTTCGGACTGCTTTACGACCCAGACCTGACCGAGATTGGCGAGCATGTGATTCTTGGATCAGACAGTTTCATCGTCGCGCACTCGATCACTGTGAATGCCGATGGATCGCGGGTGTTCGTGACCGCTCCGATCACGATCGGTGCGCGGAGTTTGGTCGGCGGCGGATCGCGGGTTGATCTCGGAGTTCAAATTGGCACGGACGCGATTGTCGAACCGATGAGCTACGTCGCCGCATTCACCACGATCGGCGACCGAGAAGTCTGGGGAGGCAACCCAGCTCGATTTTTGCGGATGCGCGCGGAAGCTGCGGTTGTGACGCCGTCGGCAGAGTTCGTTGCCGGCCGACCGTCCATCGGCCTCGCGACCACATCTGTCGCGCCACTGAGTGCAGAACACGAAGAGGTTCTGCGAGAAATTCTCGCTGTGGCACTCGACCGGCCGATTGAGTCGATCAATGACGACCTCTCTCCTCGAACCTGCGCTGCCTGGGACTCGCTCGGGCAATTGGGAATCGCGGCCGGATTTCGTCAACGATTGGGGATCGAGCTGACCACGCAGGAAAGTTTCCGCCTCCGATCATTCAACGAAATGCGACAGGTTCTGCGCGAGCGTCTGCCGTCCAAGAACACCGAATGGGCCGGTCTTTCGCCGCTTCCCCATCGTCGTGTTGCGTGAGCAACAACCGCCGTCATGCCGCGATCCGTTTGGTTTCGGTTCGTTCAATGGCTGTTGCGGCCAGCGCGACGACGCGATCTGCAAATGAGTCCAGCAATTCCTGAGCAGACTCCTGCGTGAAGATCGTTGTGTCGGCTCGTAGACCAAGCCGCAGCTTGTTCGCGAAATGCCAGGCCGTGAATGCGGCGTGAGTCAACGGCCGAATCGGCGGAGCGGTATTCAAGTCGTGGAAGACCAGATTGCCAAAAATCGGGTCGCCGTTTTCGTTGACCGGAAAGTTGGCGGCAATCGCCAGCGACGGATCGCCGATGCACGACAAGATCGCCGAACTGAAACTCTGCTTGGCTCCCAAGACCAAACTCAGCGAACCGGGGACACAGCGCAAGACTTTCAGTCCATCGATCACCGCTGCCCCAAACCGCCAGCGTTTGTAGAACTGACTTTCGACCTTAATCGACTTCATCAGCGTTTCGGGCTGATTAAGTTCCGCGACCGATCGTTGGAACGCCACATAGCTCATCACGTTCGCGGCTGGCATGTGATCGTGATCCAGGTTCCGCATATTCGTCGGAATCAAGACCGAGATTTGGTCTTTGTCACAGACGGACGTGTGACGCTGATTCCAATCACGCATCGCTAACAGCAGTTCGCGAATGAGCAGTTCGTTGACGGTCACATCGAAGCGACGCCCCAACTGCCGCAGCGATCGTTGCACGGACGGGGACAGCGTTCGTGTGAGTGTCCCCGGATACTTGAGCGGCGTCTCGGTCCCGGAGGCCGACCGCGCACGGGCCAGCGGCATCGGAGCATGGACGGTGTACTTCCAGACGTAGGCCATTGTTCGGAAGAAGAGCCGAATCCAAGGCATCGTATTGTCGGTGTGGACCGGCAAGTGACCACGCCGCAGCAGGTGGCTGGCATCTACCGGCTGATAGGCGGGATGCTTCTCGGCGTTTGGAATGAGGTGTCGGGTGTATGCGGCAAACACGTCTGAGAGAAACTGGATGGCTCCCATGCCGTCGCAGCACGAATGATGAAACTTCGTGATCAGTCGCGATATTCCGTTGCCGACGCGCACATGAAATCGGGCACCGACTTCACGCTTGAGATCGATCCCTGGATCATCAGGAAACTCGACCGGCTGATCGATGTCCGCCCAATCGACTGCCGGGCGTGCGTCACCCGCCGAGACCCAATGATGTCGGCCATACCAGCGTCGTTTGACCAAGGCATTCAGCAAGGGATGCCGGCGCGACGCCTCAGTCACTCCGATGTCAAAGGCGTCACGATCGATTTCACCGTCAAAGGTTTGCTCAACCAGAAAAGTCATGCGGTAACCGGGGCGATCATCTCGCAGCAAGTACTCCTCGAACGGTGCAAGCGGGAGCGGCAACACACTGGACATGGACAGCCTCCGGACTCGTTTCGCTGCGACCGGCGTGGTCGGCGGATTGCGAATAAGAGGCGTTATCGGCAGGGGAATTTGAGAGGTTCATCTCGGCACAACCGGCGCTCGCACTCACGCGGGTATGACGCCGGTTGTGCGATTTATGCGAGTCGTGCGTGGCCGCTCAATCGGGTCGGGCGAACCGCGCCTGTTGTGATCGTGCTGCCGTCATTTCGGGTCGTGACGAATCTTTTCACGCTACCCAATGCCACGATTGAAATGGTCGATACGTAGATCGGACGCCTACGTCCGATCCATCCTTAATGCCCCACCGGACGTGAGCGTCCGGTCTACGAGCACCTTCATGATCCATTGGTTTTATCAACGATTCAGCAAGCATCTCGTCGCGACGGTGTTGTTGACGCAGTTGCCGTTGATCTGGGTGGCGCTCAACACCAAGACGAACAACGACACCGAAACCTGGATGCCGGAAACGACACCGGCTCGGCAGCAGTACGAGGAATTCAAACGAGCGTTTGGCGCGGAAGAGTTTCTGTTGATCGCGTTCGACTCGTCACTGCCAAACGCTCCCGATGCGGAGATGCTCGAATCGCTGTGCAGCCGCTTGGAACGCTTGCCGAGCATTCATCGAGCCACTTCACCCGATCGGATGCGCGCGGTCATGCGTGAGCTGGACGTTCCCGTGGACGTCATCGACGAGCGGCTCAAAGGGCTCCTGATCAGCCGCGACGGTCCGCTGGTTGGGATTGCCGCGTCACTCTCGGAGGTCGGCCTGACCAATCGCTCCGGCACGGTCGCGGAAGTGCGAAACGTTTTGAAGTACTGCGAACTCGACAACGAACAGACGCTGATGGTCGGCGCGCCGCTGTTCTCCGCGGAACTGGATCGGCTGGGCGGTCAAGAAGCGAACGCGATGTATTTCACGATCACGATGACCATCTGCCTGAGCTTGCTGTATTTCCTGATCCGCGAGTGGCGGCTGACTTCGTTGGTCTTCGCCGTGACATTGTGGACGATCAATGCGAACTCGGCGCTACTGCAACTGTTCGGCTTTCAGATGAACTTCGTGCTCTCGGCGATCTCGATCCTGACGATGGTCCTGACGATGTCGATCTGCGTGCATTACCTCTACTACTTCCAAGAGGCGACCGACGAAGGGGCCGAGCATCCGCTCGTCCATGCGTTGAAACTGGCGTGGTGGCCGACCGTCATCGCCACACTGACGACCTGCCTGGGCGAACTGGCGTTGTCGGTCAGCGACATCCTGCCGATTCGGCAATTCGCGTATGCCTCGGCGTGCAGTTCGTTGATGTCGATGGTCGCGGGACTGGGACTGACGCCGGCGCTGTTGGTCGTCTGCCCGACACTCCCACGACGCAAACCGGAAAACGCCAAGAGCGGCCTTTGGCTGGCGAACGCGATCGTCTCGCGCAGCTCCAAAATTGTTTGTGCCACACTGCTGCTGACCGCCATAACGGGATTGGGAATCGCCAGTCTGAAGTCCGACATGACGGTTTCGGAATTCCTTCCGGCCGATTCAAAGGTCAAACGAGATTACCTTCGCGTCAACCGCGAGTTGGCGGCGATCGAAGACGTCGAAGCGGTCGTCAACTGCGGGACAGACGCACTGCCGTTCGTCGAGAAGCTCGCGCTGGTGCGACGCATCGAAGAGCGGATTCACGAGCATCCGGCCGTCGATCAAACGCTCTCGCTGACCCGTTTCTTCCCGTTGGAACTCCCGTCGGATCCGATCAAGCTCGGCCTATTGCTGAAGCGAGCCGAAAGCCGGCGCACCGAGGATGAATTCACGGCGCGCGGTCAGGAGCTGTGGCGAGTTTCCATTCGCGTGCGTGTCGAGAACGGCAACACGCGCGGCCGAATCATCGACGAACTTGCGGAACAATTGCACGACGAACCGGTCACGCTCACGGGCATGACCGCGTTGATCGACTCCGCCCAGGAAGAGATCCTCTCCAGCTTTTCGCAGAGCGTCTTCATGGCACTGGGCCTGATCACATTGGCGATGATGATTTTCCTGCGGTCGATCTGGCGCGGCTTCCTGACGATGGTCCCCAACGTTGCGCCGCTGATCTGGATTTACGGCGGCATGAGCTGGCTGGGAATGCCGATCGACATCGCGATCATGCTGTCGGGAAGTATCGCGCTGGGCATGTCGGTCGATGGGACATTCCACTTCATGTCCCGCTTCCGCTACCACCAACGCCGCGCCGAAGCCGCCGAGGACGCTCGGCTGGCCAATGATGTTGCGGCGGATGACGTCGCGGCGGTTTCGATTTCGGACCACGCCGTTTCCGCGTCACCCGCCGAGATCGCTGCTCGGCACGCACTTCTCGAATCGAGCATCCCGTTCATCCAATCGACGCTGACCGCAACCGCCGGCATGTTCGGCTTAACGCTCAGCAGCTTCGCCCCGACGGCTCGCTTCGGTTGGGTGATGATCGCGCTGATGCTCGCCGCACTCGTCGGCGACGTCCTCATGCTGCCGGCGCTGTTGAAGGTCACAAACCGCCGACGTCGCAAGCTCGTGGTGGAAAATGCCGCACCGCAATCCGATTCGGCGGAAGCCAAATCTATTGCCGCGTAAAGTAGACCGGTCACTCCGTGACCGGAACTTTCGAGTCACGGAGTGACTCGCCTACTTCCAAGTCCGTCGCAAGAAGTCCACGAAGTTGCGGTGCATGATCCCGTCGATGTCCTCTTGAGAGTACCCGCGCGCCGTCAACAGTCCAGGCAACGATTGCAGGTCCGCGATCGAGTCCATGTCCATTGGCGTTTGCTCGGTCCCGTAGCCACCGTCGAGGTCCGTGCCGATGCCGACATGCTTGGCGTTGCCGGCCATCTGGCAGATGTGATCGACGTGCTCGCAGATCCGTTCGATCTTCAGTTGAAAGTCGGCCGGCTTGCTGCGGAGGTGCATCCAGCCGGGGACCATCATGATCGCGTCGAACGCCATGCCGAGCACTCCGCCACGCTCGATGACCGCTTTGATTTGGTCGTCCGCGAACTGCCGATTCCACGGAGCCAACGCGCGGCAATTCTGATGGCTGGCCCACAGCGGCCCGTTGTAGCAATCGAGCGCATCCCAAAACGCCAAGTCGCAGAGATGCGTGACGTCGAGAATGATTCCCAATCGTTCCATCTCTTTGATCAAGTCCTTCCCCTGCGGTGACAGCGGCTCGTTCGCATCCGTCCCGTGAGCGTATCGCCCCGGCCCGTAGTGTGCCGGGCCGAGCGCTCGCAGTCCGTCGGCGTAGCTGCGTTCCAAATGCTTGAGCGTGATCATCGAATCCGCTCCCTCCAAGCTGAGGATGTAGCCGATCGGCCGATGCGTCGGCTGCTTGCGAGACTCGACGACGTATGGCGTGCCGTCGTCGCACGGCGGTGAGTTCAACCACAGATCAAGATGCGCGTCGAGCTGCGCCTTCGTCCGAATCTGCACAAGCTCGCCCGCCTCTTCCATCGCTCGATACCACGCAAGCTGCCCCTGCGTCTGAGCCCACGCCTGCTCTGGAGAACTCCAGCCCGGCAGCCGATGAAAGTACGGCGAGAACCTTCCGATCTGCGTCGCCACGCACAGGCCGATGTTGCCGCGCCGCATTTCCGGGAAGCAGACCGTGGTGTTGCCGCGGTCCACTTTGTCCTTCATGTGCTGTTCCCAGCGGCGGATTTTTTCCTGCGACCAACGCAAGTCGCGGTTCCATTCCAACGCATTCATGCTGAGGTCGAGATGCACGTCGAAGATGAAAGACGGGGCGGTCATGGCAAGCCTTTCGCGGAATGGGGTGGGCAAACGATGGCAAAGTTGGCGGCGGATTGTGTTGTGAACGGCTCGGCATCTCAAGCTGCGCGTTGCCACTTCTCCGACCCGGCGAAACAATGCTGCACGACTCCCGCCGAGTTTCTAGTTTTCAACAGGAGTACGTCTCATGGGCCTGCCTCAGCCGGTCAAATTCA
>JAYVQJ010000733.1:0-5970 GCA_043777235.1 Planctomycetia bacterium | reverse complement strand
TTCGCTTGCGCTTCAGGCTTAAATTTCGCCATGAATAATCCCGGCTAGCGCCCAGCGGCTAATTTTCGGAATGCGGATGAGACCCGGTGCGAGCAACTCTCAGAGATTGCAACCAGAAGACTAACCCGATCCCGAATCGCCATGCGTCAGGTCGATTCGGCGTCCTCTTTCGACGCGGATTTCTTGCGGACGATGTCCCAATGAGCCTGGATGACATCGGCCGCCTCTTCCGCGGTCGGCTTGTCCGAGAGGAACAGAGCCACTCCTTTGCGATCCGCTTTTTCTTGGGCCTTGGCCTGTTTCGGGTTGTAGAACGTCGTGGAGTTTACGTCTCGGTTCTGGCCGACGAGCCGGAATAGCATCGAGCCGACCTTGAGTAGCCCGCCCGGCTCCAGCAGTGTTTCTTGAGTGATCTGTTCGTTGTCGATGAACGTGCCCGACTCGGTGCCGAGATCCTTCACGAGGATCCCCAACGGAGTCGGCGTGAGCGTGCAGTGTTTTGTGGCGATCCCTTCGCCGATCTGTTTGAACTGACACGAGCGATCGCTGCCAAGCGTGATCTCGTGATCGGGCAGCATCAATTTCTTGCTCTTGAGGGGGCCGGACAAAATTCGGAGCACTCGCAAGGAACTTGCCAGTGCGGCTCGCGACAACGGCGCTCCGATAATGGACAGAGCACCGATCTGTCGCCTCTGGCACTTCGGACAAGTACGAGCTTTTTCGAGGTCGGCTGAGAACAGTTTGTAGAATGTCCCGCAATGCTGGCATTTCACCGAGAGGAACCGCATCGGGTCGTCCTTCGTTTTGGTGTCCGCGGCATCAGACTGCTTCACGATCATCTGATGAACGCTCCGTTCCGGGATCAGGACGGACGCTTGGCACTGCGAGCATTGCACCATTCTTCCGCGGTTTTCCAGGTTTTCTTTCATCCGATGTCCACACTTGCAGCGAAAGCGAATTTCTCCCTTCTCTTTGTTGACACGCTCATCCGCCTGACGTTCCCACACGACGTCGGCCACTTCGCGAATCGTCGCGACGAGAGTGCTTTGATCACAGGGCTTCATGATGTAGCCGTCGGCTCCCAGCTTTGAGGCCAACTGTTGCGCGGCCTCTAATTCGATTTCGGAATAGATCACGACGGGCAGAAAGCGATCCTGCTTTTTGAGTCGCTCGCAGATTTCAAAGCCGCTTTCTCCGGGAAGGATCAGCTTCAACAGTACGACATCGGGGCGATCCATCGAGAGGCTGCCGTGGACCTGACCACCATCCTTGAAGACCCGCGCGTCGAAGCCCGCCTGCTCCAACACGGACTTCGTCTCTCGTGCGGACTCAGCGTTGTCGTCTACCACCATGATGTAGCGAACGACGGCGTGTTGCGCGCCGAGATCGCCAGATTGAAGGATGCCGCGCGCCATGCCTCACCGTGAAATCGTCCGAATCGCAAGCCTGGCCGAGAGAATGGAACAGCCTGGCTGAAGTGCCGTGACGCCGCTGTCTGTCGCTCCGTGAGCTTGCCGCCACCGTCTGAGACCAACCATCAGCAGCGTCTTGTCAGCGTGGCAGATCACCGCATCAGTCAGAGACGGGTAGTGTCCTCATTTGTAGGCCGACTTCGCCGAAGTCGGCTATTCCCGACGTCGGCGACGTCGGGCTACATTGAAAACTAGGACACGACCCAGTGACGTCGGCCGAATTGGACATCAATCACTCAACCTGCTCAACGCCAAAAAGCCTCACTTGGAAAGCGACCGGCGACAACGCTCTTGACCGATTTTTCCCGCGCGAACTATGGTCCGACCGTTCGTGGAACGAACTTTTGTCAGCGAAAGGAAGCGCTCATGTCCGATCAAACTTTGTCTTCACATCCTCCTCACGAGCCCGTTCCGTTTATCTCGCTCGTGGCTCAGCATCAGACGATCGCTCACGAAGTCACCGCCGCCGTCGGCCGCGTGCTGGCCGAGCAGAAATTCATCCTTGGCGAAGAAGTCACCGAACTCGAAACCGAGATCGCCAAGTACTGCGATTCGCGGTCTGCGATTGGCTGTGCGTCGGGAACGGATGCGTTGATTCTCGCGATGATGGCGCTCGGTGTTGGTCCGGGCGACGAAGTCATTACGAGTCCGTTTACGTTCTTCGCAACTGCCAGTTCGATCTGCCGGCTCGGCGCGAAGCCAGTCTTTGTGGACATCGACCCGGTCACGTTCAACGTCGATCCCGATGCCGTCGAGGCCGCGATCACGCCCCGCACGAGGGCGATCATGCCGGTGCATCTCTTCGGTCTGTGCGCCGATATGGAACGGCTTTGGAGGATCGCGGTGCGACACGGAGTTTCGATTGTCGAAGATGCCTGCCAAGCGATCGGGGCCGAGTATCGCGGCCGTCGCGCGGGAGTGCTCGGTACGATCGGCTGCTTCAGTTTCTTCCCGACCAAGAATCTTGGCGGCGCGGGAGACGGCGGGATCATCACCACCGATGATGCGGACCTCGCCAAACAATTGCGCCGATTGCGAGTTCACGGCGACGCCGGCAACTACCACCATTTGGAGATCGGGCTCAACAGCCGGCTCGACGCGATTCAAGCCGCGATCCTGCGGATCAAGCTCAAGCATCTCGATCATTGGACCGAGGCACGTCGCCGCAACGCGCAGAGTTACCGCGATCTGTTCGCCGCTTACAGCCTCAACGACGAGATGACTCTGCCGGTCGAGCCGCGCGAGTATCGACACGTCTACAACCAATTCACCGTCCGAGTTCCCGGTGGTCGTCGTGACGGAGTGCAGCAACGACTGCGAGCGAATCACGTCGGAGCGATGGTCTACTATCCGATCCCGCTACATGTGCAACCTTGCTTCGAGCATCTCGGACATCGCGTCGGCGAGTTCCCGGAAGCGGAAGCCGCCTCGCGTGAAGTCTTGTCGCTGCCGATTTACCCAGAGATGCCGGCTCATCACGCCGAGCTTGTCGTGAGACAACTCAAATTGGCATTTGGACAAGCGCGTTCGCAAAGCGACGTGCGGCGAGCGGCGTAAGTGTGGCCCGCTTTCGCCGAAAGCGGGTTGCATTTGGCGGCCGATGGAAGGCCCGCTCTTGGTGAGCGCGGGCCACACTCAATTCCACTCCGGATGCTCACTCGCGGTCGGCACCAATTGATGCGCCTTCTGGAATGTCCGCATCAGTGTGTCCCAAACTTCGTACGGGTCTTTGTGGAAGACGAACTCCGGCGAGGCATCTTGCAGTAGCCAATCACCACGGCCGATCTCGCCCTCCAACTGCTTCGGTGACCAACCGGCACAGCCCGAGAAGACTCGAAAGCGAGCCTCTTCGTCTCCCTCGGAAACAGACCGAACAACCGACTCGAAGACATCTTTTGTGCAGCCGACGAAGACCCCTTCGAGCGGCGGCGATTCGGAGAAATCGAGTTCATCCGCGTTGTGCAGAATGAAGAGGTTCCCCGGCTCGACCGGTCCTCCCATGAAGACCACTTCGCCCGTCTCCGGCAACTCAAAGTGCTCGGACAGGACTTGCGAGACTGTGACGGATGACGGCCGATTGACGACCAGCCCCATCGCTCCGTGCTGATTGTGTTCCAGCAGCAGGACAACCGTCTTGAAGAAATTGGCGTCGCGCAGATGTTTGGCCGAGATCAAGAATTGGCCGCGCAAAGATTCAGGCATGATGAGTTCTAAAGGAAGTATCGGGAGTCGCGAATGACGGTCGGATTATAGGCACGGCTCCCGGTGCCGCCCAGCGGCGGGTTTTGATACCCTGCCACACCTCGCGACAAGCCCGGCGATTGAAGCCTGATGCGCCAGCGAAGCCTTGTACGCGAGAATCTTCGCTGGCGCGTCAGGCTTCAATGCAAGGTCACGAAATTCGGAAACTGACTGTCCGCAGGAGGCTGGCATGGCGATCAAGCAACTGACCGAAGAACAAATCCGCGAATGGACCCTCGAGCAGAAGGATCGCTGGTGGCTTGAAAACGTCTATCGCGGCAACATGCCGCAGCTCACGTTTCGAGCGGGACTGACCGGCTTCATTCTCGGCGGCGTACTCTCGGCGACGAATCTCTACATCGGAGCCAAGACCGGCTGGTCGATGGGAGTCGGAATCACGTCCGTGATCCTGGCATTCGCACTCTTCAAAGCGTTGCAGAAAATCGGCGTCAGCGAGTTCACGGTCCTTGAAAACAACGCGATGCAGTCGATCGCGACCTCGGCCGGTTACATGACGATGCCGCTGACGTCGTCGCTGGTCGCGTACATGATCGCCAACAAAGTCCTGCTCCCGTGGTGGCAAATCATCGCCTGGAATTCGGCGATTTCGATTCTGGGAGTTCTGTTCGCATTCCCGATGAAGCGGCGTTTCATCAACGATGAGCAGCATCCATTTCCGGAAGGTCAAGCCGCCGGCGTCGTGATGGACACGCTGCACTCGTCCGATGCCGCAGTGGGACTCTTCAAAGCGAAGGTGCTCGCGATCTCGGCGGGGCTGGCGGCGTTCATCAAATTCTTGCAGGGCGAAAGTCTGCAAAAGTTTTTGCAGGTGAAACTCCTGGGTGCCAAAGAATTGTTGTGGCACTTGCCCGAAGATTTGTTTGACTTCTTGGAACGCTGGAAGCTCAAGGTTCCGACGATGCACGGCACCGACGTGCGGCAGCTTTCGATCTCACCGGGTTTAGACGTGGTGATGATCGGGGCTGGCGGCTTGATGGGTATTCGAGCCGCCTCGTCACTGATGTTCGGAGCCTGTTTGAATTATCTGGTGCTCGCTCCTTGGATGCTGAGTCTCGGTGAGATTAAGCCGAATGCCAAAGGGCTGTTCACGGACAAACAAATTTTGTTGTGGTCTCTTTGGCCCGGCGTGGCCGCGATGGTTGTCGTCTCGATGGTGGCGTTGTTCTCGAAGCCCGAAACGTTCACGAGCCTGTTCCGACGTGGCAAGAAATCCGAAGCGTGTGAGGACGTGCTAAAGGACATCGAATTCCCGCTTTGGATTTCTCTCGTCGGTATCCCTGTGATGAGCCTCGTGACCGCCGGCATGGCGACGGCGTTTTTCGGGATTCCCTTTTGGGTGTCGCTGGTCGGTCTGCCGCTGACTTATGTTCTGTCGCTCGTCGCCGCGAACTCGACGGCGATGACCAGCACGACTCCCGTGGGCGCGACCAGCAAGATCACGCAATTGTTCTACGGCTTGGTCCGACCGCAAGACATCAAATCGAACCTCGCGACGGCCGGCATCACGGCGGAGGTGGTCGGCAATTCCTCCAACTTGCTGATGGATATCAAGCCCGGCTACATGCTGGGAGCCAAGCCTCGACAACAAGCGGTCGGTCACATCATCGGCATCTTCAGCGGAGCCATCGCCAGCACGTTCTTGTTCTTCGCGCTGTTCACGAGAGACGTGAATATGGAGCAACCCGACACGATCGCCAACATTCAATCCAAAGAGTTCAAGATGCCGTCGGCGACGGTTTGGATTGGTGTCGCCAAACTTCTGACCGACGGATTGCACAATTTGTCCCCGTCGATCGTGGCGGCCGTGATCGTCGCCAGCGTGGCCGGACTGGTTCTGGAGATTCTGCGAATCCTGATGAAGAACAAATTGCCGCTCTCACCGATCGCCATTGGGTTGGCGTTCGTTTTGGATTTCCGATCCGCCTTCTGCATGTTCGCCGGAGCGTTTTTGTTCTGGTTGCTCGGCGTCGGCCGCATCAAAGAAGAAAACGCACATGGCAACCTGTGGGTCGAGAACCACGAACCGATCTGCGCGGGCATCATCGCCGGAGGCAGCTTGATGGGAATTCTCGACATCCTCGTCGGCGTGTTCCTGCTGTGACGAAGTCAATCGCTTCGTTGATTGGGACTCCGGTTGGACTCTGCGCAGGCGAGCGGAAGGCGTCAGCCCTCCAGTTCAAGGAAAGCACGGTCATTGCCGCTTCACCGGGGGGCTGACGCCGCCCCGCTCGCCTGA
>JAYVQJ010000732.1:0-1562 GCA_043777235.1 Planctomycetia bacterium | reverse complement strand
TTCGAGAGTCGATCGAAATTCCGAACCGGACGCTAGCGCGTGCCGGCTGATTTTCCCAGTGACGCGTAGGAATATCGGGAAGTTATTGCGGTTCCGTTCCTAAGGTGACGGCGTCGGTGGCGTTTTCTTCTGGCGACGGAGAAATTTCAATCGCCCCTTCACGATCATCCGGATGTCGGTATGAAGCAGCGTGACCTGCGTCGAGCGGAGATACATCGAGGCTTGTCCGATCGTCAGTCGCCTCCAGGCCAGTTCCGAAGTGACGATGACGGCGACCAGTGTGATGAGTAGCAGCGGCGAGACTTGTCCAAGCAGCTTCTCCGCGTCGGGACGCGAACGGTTCCCTTGTGCGACGCCTCCGGAGATTGCCAAGGTGGTCAACAAAAGCTGCGACAGCAGCACGCAGATTAGAAGCATCGCAATCTGTCGAACACGCGAAGTCGACTGTCGGTTCCGCAGCAAGACGGGGGGCCGATCGGACGCAGGCAAGATCGGCTTCGAAGCTTCTTCCGGCTTCCTGAAGAAGCTCTTGATGAGGTCTGGAAAATTGCGGCTGATCAGTCGTTGCAGCGATCGATCCCGGCTGAGGAACGTCAACAGTCCGAGAGCGACGGCAACGTACACCATCGAGCCGAATCCACTTTCCGCAGCCATCCGGTTCGGAACGTGAAAGAACAAGACCATCTGCAGAGCCACCAGCAACGGCGTCGCGTTCGTCCGAACGACCAACCACATCAGGAGGATGACGCACAGCCCCAAAAGCGTCACCGGCAAATTGACATCTTGCAGAAGCGCGCCGATCAACAGGCCAATGATGCCCAGTTGCACGATGCTGCGAATCGTGTGAGCGGTCGTGTCGAGTTCATCGGTGTTCCGCGCGGTCTGTCGCACGTCACGGATTTCTTTCGAGCGGATGTCAGGCGTCATCGGCGCACTCCTCCTGACGAGATTCGACCGGAACGAGCCAGCTCCATTTCCGAGAGAACCAACGGAATCGCCGCTTGCTCACCGGAGCTGGTCACGGTGGCTCCGAGCCTTCGCAGTTTCCGTTGAAGTTTGGTGGCGAGTTCTCGCATTCGGATCTGTTCGGCCGCGGCCATGAGGTCTTCGGCGGAGTTCGTTTTCGGAACAGCGGAAGACGCGGTCGGCCTCCGGAACGTCGGGGACGGCCAGACGAACGCCACACGATGATGTCGTCCCAACGCCATCTTCACCGCAGGCAGCAGATGCGAGATGCCGAGCACAGACTCCAACAGATCGGCCAGCACCACAAACACTTCGTTGTCGCGAGCATGACTGACGGCCTTCACCAGCGAACTGCTCAACAATTCCATTCGTGCGGCGTTCGCCATTCGGTGATCATGAACGGCAATGACCGGCTCCATCCAAGCGACTCCGGCTTCCATCAGAAACCGCTGAATGTGCTCCGACATGTACGACGAGTCGTAAACCAGTCGGACCTGTTCCGCAGCCGAAAGTTGGAAGACCTCGGCCAGCACACCCGCGAGCAGAAATTGTTCGCGGAAACGCCGACGGTTTGGGGGGAGCAGCGGCCACAGCGT
>JAYVQJ010000731.1:0-1565 GCA_043777235.1 Planctomycetia bacterium | reverse complement strand
TTGAAGCTCACCAGAAGTTTTTGCAGGAGATCACTCGCGTCGACATCTTCGCCTTGAAAGAAGGAGGCACGATCGACGGCCAACTGCACGCCCCGATTCGGCCGAGAGTGCCGAGACTCAAACGGGGCGAAAAATATCTGCTGGAAGCGGTCATCCGCACGCTCAAGATCGGACATCACCTCACGCAAGGGACGGTCGATTCCAACGAACTGTGGGTCGAGGTCACGCTGACGTCGAACGGAAAAGTCATCGGCAAGAGCGGCGGCCTCGACGCCGATCGCGAGGTCGATCCGTACTCGCACTTCATCAACGTCTTCATGCTCGACAAAGAGGGGAACCGCATCGACCGCCGTAACCCGCAGGACATCTTCACGCCGCTCTACAACCACCAAGTCCCCCCCGGAGCCGGCCAAGTCGCGCACTATGAATTCGCCGTCCCCGAAGACGTGATCGCTCCGATCACCGCCGAAGTCAAACTGCAGTACCGCAAGTTCGACAAGCAGTTCATGGACTTCGTCACGAAGAATGCGAAGCCCGGCGACAAGCCGATCAAAAATCACAAGCTCGGCGCGGGCGAAAAATACCTCAACGACTTGCCGATCACGACGCTGGCCGCCGACTCGGTGACGTTCCCGGTCGATGGCATCGACTCCGAGCGTGCCGAGCAGACGCGCGACATCTCGCCGTGGCAGCGCTGGAACGACTATGGCATCGGTTTGTTCCTCGAAGGCAAAGCCGAACTCCGTCAGTCGATCGAAGCCTTTGAAGAAGTGGAAAGACTCGGCCGTTACGACGGCCCGCTGAACCTCGCTCGCGTGCTGCATCGCGAGGGCCGTTTGGAAGAGGCTGGCGAAGCGCTCAATCGCGCCGCGAAGCACGGCACCTCAAAGGACGATCCCCCCGCACCGCGTTGGACCTTCAATTGGCTGATCGGCACGATCAATCGCGAGCAAGGCCGGCTGAGAGAAGCGGAGGTCAACTTTCGCGCCGTGCTCGATGATCGCGAGCCTGACCGCAACTTCGATTTCAGCGGCGACTACGAGGTCATCAATCTGCTCGGCATGACTCTGTTCGAGCAAGCCAAAGGAATCCGCACTGAAGGGGACCGCGCCCGCGAACAACTCCTGCTCGAAGCCGCCGCGACCTTTGAAAAGACCTTGAAGATCGACAGCGAAAATATCCTCGCGCACCACAACCTGCATCAGATCTACGAGGAACTCGGCGACAAAACAAAAGCCGCGTTCCACAACGCCGAGCATCTCAAAGTCAAACCCGACGACAACGCCCAAGGCCGAGCCTTCGGCCTCGCCCGCGCGAAATACCCCGCCGCCAACTTCGCCGCCGAAGCCATCGTCCTCTACCCGCTGCAACGCGACGGTGCTCCCGGATTGAACGCCAAGCCGGTGGCTATTCAACCGCGTCCCCCGTCAACAACAACCAGCGCAGAAGAGTGACCGCACGACAATTCATACCGATCGCAGAAAATAACTGCGCTGTGTGAAGCGCTCGGCTCATCACGCGGAGCGATGATGGCTACGTAGCCGTCACCGCTCCGCGTGACGAGC
>JAYVQJ010000730.1:0-1570 GCA_043777235.1 Planctomycetia bacterium | reverse complement strand
AGTGAAGCGTCCGCCCTCGCTGACGCTTCGGGTTATTTGGAATTACGTCTCCAGTTTCTCGTGCCCCAACACCAATCGAGCCATCCGGCAGGCATTCGCCGACTCGATGTCATCGGGCACGTCTTGTCCGGTCGTCAGGTAGCTCACCGGCAGCGGCAGTTTGCGAGCCGCCGTCAGCAGCGCGCCCATGCCGGCCGCTTCGTCCAGTTTCGTGAGAATCAACGCCGTCGTGTTCGCCGCCGCGAATTTCTCGCACGCCGATTTCAGGCTGCTGATGCCTGCCGTCAGGCTGAGTACCAGATGGACTTCATCCACCTGAGCCTCGGCCAGCAGCGTCTTGAGCTCTTGAATCTTCAACTCATCGCGCGGGCTGCGTCCGCCCGTGTCGATCAGGACCAAGTCGAGGCCAACAAGTTCATCGAGCGCCCGCCGCATTTCCAGCGGACTGGTCACGACCTTCATCGGCAGATCAATGATCTCGGCATACGTCCGGAGTTGCTCGACCGCCGCGACTCGATATGTGTCGACTGTGACGAGTCCCATTTTGATTCCGTCGCGCAATCGAAAATTCGCGGCGAGCTTCGCGATCGTGGTCGTCTTGCCGACACCCGTCGGCCCGACGAGCGCGACCACTCGACGACGGCCGGGAGTCGGTTTGATGGGCGAGGCGACGCGGAAGTCAGACTCGACCAATCCCGTCAGCAGCGACTTGCAGTAATCGTGATCGTGAAGCTGTTCCGGTTTCACATGCCGGCGGACTCGGAAGATCAAATCGCGGCTGAGTTCCTCTTCGACATCGCTGTCGAGCAATTCCGTATAAAGCTGAAACAACTCCGGCGGCACTTCACTGTCACCGCCGAGATGCCGTGCCTTGTTCAAACTTTCGAGCATCCGCTGAATCGAATCGAGCCGCTGATTCAACGCGGCCGGCTCGAACTGCGACAACGCCGGGATGTTCGTCTTGTCCGAGTACGCCACGCTCGACTTCCCACCGCTCGGCTTCGAGGCCGGCACTGCGATGAGTCGCTCAAGACTCGGACTAAGTTCGATCCCATCGTCACTCGGCGCGAACCGATTCGGTTCGAGCAATTCTCGCTCAAGATGCTCCGCCAACTGCGACGGCGACAACATGCGAGAGTCCTCCGACTCAGTAACCCGAAGCGTCAGCGAGGGCGCAGTGGCAACGGGGTTTATTTTCCCCTCGCTCACGCTTCGGGTTACTTTCGCGACGCGTGCCGTGACTTCGACTTCGCTCTTCGGCTTCAGGAACGGCAGCGCTCGCCGCTGCACGATCGACCGCGTGTTGACGACGACCGCCTCCTCACCCAGTTCACGACGCATAATCCGCATCGCTTCCTGCATCGAGGCCGCTCGAAAAGTTCGAATATCAGGCATGGAGCACTCCCGCGCCGACCGTGGCAATACCGTGTACTTGCCCCAGCGACTCGACCTGCGTGTCGCGTGAGATTTCGTTCAAACTCAAAACAGTCAGCCGAGGAAACGCGGTCGCGACGATGTGTCGCAGTCCAAGTCGCACGGACGACGATGTCGCCAACACGATGCTCGCCTC
>JAYVQJ010000729.1:0-6002 GCA_043777235.1 Planctomycetia bacterium | reverse complement strand
CCGGCACGCGCTAGCGTCCGGTTCGTAACGTCGATCGACTCTCGAACCGGACGCTAGCGCGTTCCGGCTGATAAAACTTGACACACAGTGGCCAATTGCGTTGCCGAGTCATGCTCACCAAGATGCGAACGCTGACAGAGCAGTTCACCTTTTCAGGAAACTCGAATGATAATGCCGTGGCTCGACTCGAATGTCCGTGCAGAGAATTTGTTGCAAGTCGCCGTCGACGCCGCGCGCGAAGCGGGAGCGATTCTGAAGGACTGGGCCGGACGATTCACGATCACGGAAAAGAGCCAAGCGAACCTCGTCACCGAAGCGGATTTCGCCTCGCAAAAAGCGATTTACGAGCGAATTCACGGGCGATTTCGCAATCACAATTTTCTCGGTGAAGAGGGTTTGAACGAGACCAACAGCGACTCACCGTGGCGCTGGGTGATTGATCCGCTGGATGGGACATCGAACTACGTGCATGGCTTCCCGTACTACGCCGTCAACATCGCCGCGGAGTTCGGTAAAGAGCTGATGATCGCGGTGACTTTCGATCCCAATCGCGACGAACTGTTCACGGCGATTCGCGGTCGCGGAGCCTTCGTCAACGGGCAACCGATCCGTCCGACCAAAGTGTCCGCATTGAGTGACGCAATGGTTGTGGCGAGTTTGCCGGTCGCGTGTCGCCCAGAGCATCAGGCCGTCAAGCAGTTACTCAACGTGATGCCGCACGTTCAGACGGTCCAGCGCACCGGATCGGCGGCGCTCAACTTGGCGTATGTCGCGGCCGGTCGAATGGATGCGTTTTGGTCCGGCAGCTTGAAGCCGTGGGACATGGCCGCCGGCATCCTGCTGGTTCAAGAAGCGGGGGGCCGAGTGACTCGCATGCACGGCGAGCCGATCGACATCGAGATCCCCGATCTGCTCAGCAGCAACGGTTCTGCGATTCACGATGCCCTGCAACAGTTGTTGTGATCGCTCCGATCGTGACGCCTGCGAAACCCGCATCCGAGACGGATGGTCCTGTCGAGCGTTCCGGCCGCGAAGTATAGTGCCTGCGAAGAGATTGCTTCGTCGGATGTCCTCCGTCCGCGCCCTCACGAGCCAGAACATGGTCTGCCGAGTCGCACCGCCTGTTTGCCGACGCCTCTGGACGTGGCTCGTCGTTTGGCTGAGCGTGTGGACCGGCGCTTCGTTGGGGTTCGCTCAAACAACAACCAATCCGCCGGCTGGCGAGAAATCCAGCGGGACACCGGCTGCGGGAGTGAAGCCTGGTGCTGACGATGTCGTGCAACTGCTTGGTGCCGATGGGAAGCCGATCCTGATTCCGCGCAGCGAGACCTGGGAAGCATTTCAAAAATTTTTGAAGTCGCGGCAGACGAACAGCGGGCCGGTGGCCCCACCA
Source organism: Planctomycetia bacterium (assembly GCA_043777235.1). Classification (GTDB taxonomy): domain Bacteria; phylum Planctomycetota; class Planctomycetia; order Planctomycetales; family Planctomycetaceae; genus SXKJ01. Next base: position 4,609 of record JAYVQJ010000729.1, on the reverse strand, counting down.
TTCAGCGTCAGCGGCGTCACGTTCGAAGGCTCGGCCGAAGCCAATGACGATTCCGTCACGCTGAACGCGACACTGGCGATCTCAGTGAATCGTGATGACGAAGACGTGCTCGTGCCACTGCGACTCAACGAAGCGACGTTACTCAAGAAGCCTGAGCATACAGGTCCGAACGAAGCTGAGTTTGGCACGTTCGATCGCGATGAGGGTTATCGCTGTTGGCTGCGTGGCAAAGGACAACACGAGCTGAAGATGTCGCTGGCCGTTCCGGTTCGACGACAGGCGGCCGCTCGTCGATTGATGCTCCGATTGCCGGAGACTCCGAAGAGTTCGATCAAGCTCAGTGTGCCGCTGACGAAGGTTTCCGCGAAGGGCTTAGATCGCGGTTTCGTGCGGACCAAACCGCTCGACAACGGCCGCACCGAGATTGAAGCGTTCGGGCCGCCTGGCAGTTTGCTCGACCTCAGTTGGCAATCGGTCAGCGACATGTCAGAGGCGAAGCCGGAGCTGCAAGTCCGATCGCTGATCACCGCCGAATTGCGTCCGGACTCGCTGGTCCTGGAAGCGACGCAAACGGTCGGAGTCCTTCAAGGAACGTTCGACAAGTTCATGGTGCGGCTGCCAGCCGAATTCGAGTTGCTCGAAGTCTCCGGCCCTGAAGTTAAAGAGTCGATGAAAGTCGCCGGTTCCCCAGCGCGAGTCGCCGTGACGTTGACCGCGCCGACATCAACACCGGTGGTCTTGAAATGGATCATGTCGGCGAAGGTCGCGGCCGATGCGGTGCGGTTGCCGGCCATCGAAGGCTTTGAAGTCGAAGATGCTCGGCAGCAAAAAGGTCACGTCGTCGTGGTCGCTTGGGAAGGGGTCAATCTTCGCAAGCGTGACAGCGAAGACCGTTTTGTCGACAAAGATACTCCGACAGCGCTGCGAGATGTTCCAGGCTTTCACATGCCGACCAATGGCGGCGGGAACACAACCGTCTATCGCTTCTTGAGGCAGCCGTTTCGGATGGTCTTCGATGTGCAGAAAATCGAGCCGTACTTCTCGGCTGAGCAAAACCATCTGGTGCGACTCGCGACCAGTCACGCGGATTTGGAGACAACGCTATCGGTGCGAGTCTTTCGAGGATCGCTGCTCGAATTGCTGCTTCCTTGGCCGAGATACAAAACGGAAGGCTGGTCAGTCGTTTCGAACGACACGCCTGAATTGGTCGAGCAAATCGCCGTCGAAGAGACTCCCAGCGGCCCGCAGTTGCGAGTCCGCTTGATTGATCGTAAGTCACGCGGCGATCGCGAATTCGAGGTGCGGTTGACGACTCGACGAGCGATCCCAACGGATGGATCGGCGTTCGACTTGTCGCTGCCATTCGTCGACGCGAGCGGACAAAAGGCGTCGAAGATCGTTGTCGCGCCAAGTAGCAATCTGGAAGTGGGATGGACTCCGAAGGACGAGACGATTTCGGTGCCGACAACGCCGGACAAGAAAGTGCTCGACGTCTTGGAGGTCACTCGCAACGTCACCGCGTGGCGTTGCGAAAAGGGTTCCCCGGAATTCTCGGCGACAGCGAAAGTCCATCAGCAGTCGATCGCGATTGATTCGCTGAGCGATTTGACCTTCGACACTCGCAGCGTGACGGTGAAGCAGTCTCTTGGTTACGAGGTGTCGTTCGAGCCGCTGTCGCAAGTTCGGCTGATGGTTCCACGAGCAATCTCGGATCGCGTGCGATTTCAACTGCGCGATGCCGGGGGACAGCTCAAGCCGCTGCCACAACCGGTCTACTCTCAATTGGAAATCGATCAGGCCCGGCAGTGCCGGTTGTCGCTCGATCCTCCGCAGGTCGGCAAATTCGAAGTGATCGCCGAGTTCGACGTCGATCGCACCGTCGACATGTCGAGCGATGAGCCGTCACAACTCAGTCTGCCAGTGCTGCAATCGTCGGACGCGGAATTCGCGGCGACTCGCGTGAAATGGGACACAGACAAAAAGCTAGTGGCGTCGCTCGACGACCCCGGTTGGAAACCAGAACTGGGGACAGACAAGACGTCGCGGTGGAAAGCCAATGGATCGAAGACCGCGATCTTGGTGAAGATCGCTCCCGCTGCGGATTCGGCGCTGCAAGACTTCACCGTGCATCGCGCGCTGCTGCGGACTGTCGTCAGCGAAGGCCGCCGGCACACACAAGCGCTGTACGAAATTGATCGTGACGTGCGGGAAATCACGCTCACGTTGCCGTCAGCGATCTCATCAAAGAATTTGACAGCCTGGTGGGATCACTCCGAAGTTCGTGTTGAGCCAATCACTCGTACTTCGTCGACGGGCGACGTCGAAATCCGTTTGCGCCGACCTGCCAACGGACAGAAGACCGACAAGAGCGTGCAGAGCGTCTCATCACTGGAATCGGCCGATGCGACAGACAAGACCAAAAGTAAGTTGTGGTTGGATTTTTACTCCGGCGAATCGACGCACTTTGCTTGGAGCAATCAACATCAACTGGTGGCTCCGCGATTCGCGAGCACGGTGTGGGTTGCGCAAACGATCTGGCAAATCGTGTTGCCGCCGGATCAGCATTTGTTGACGACGCCGCGTGATTACGCCTCGCAGTTTTCTTGGCAGCGATCGCTCTTGCTGTGGGGCCGTCAGCCCAGCTTCGGTTACGACCGGATCGCACGAGTGCTCAACGACGCCGCGCCAAACAAGCGAGATCTCGCCGTATGGGAAAACGCGGTGACGAGCGGTTCTTCCGAAAGCAATATGTATCCTGTCAGTTGCTTCGGCCCACCGCAGCCTTTGGTCTTTTGGAGTATGAGCCGCTCGGCGGTCGTCGGTTGCGGAGCGGGATTGGCGTTGTTGCTGGGATTCGTGTTGATTCGCATTCCTGCGACTCGGCATGTGTTGACGTTCCTCGTCGTGGGCTTCGCGATGGCACTGACGGCACTCTGGTACGCCGAGCCGGTGAAGGTTTTGTTGCAGCCGGCGATCCTCGGTGCCGCGATGGCGGTGATCGCTGCGATGATTGACCGTGTCGGTCGTCGGCCCCCGCAATCGCCGCTGGTCACGCTGTCGTCACCGAGCGATTTTTACGCCGCGTCGGAATCAGGAGTGCGTGGTGTCGGTGCCGCCGTCATGGTCGATGCGTCGACTGCTCCGCCGCAAGTCGCGCATTCCAGCGAGCCGATCTCGGCATCGGGTTCGGCGTCCGGAGGGCGCGCGTGATGAAACGAAATTGCAAATTGCAAATTGCAATCGCTTCCCTCCTTCTGGCTCTCGTTCCGCTCAGCACTACCATCAAAGCCGAAGACAAGCTCTCGGCCGTGCGACACATTTTCGTCCCGGTCGACAACCCGAAGGAATGGCCGAAGGGGGAGCGTGAACTCGTTCCGTTTGACGAATACGTCAAACTGCGTGAAGCGAATCAGCCGCTCCGCCCCAGCCGGCGCGGGGCGAGCATCGAGTGGCAATCATTGTCCGCGACGTTCGATCCCGCGCGCAGTGTGTTGACGGATGGACGTTGGGACGCCGAGGTCCGCAGCAGCCAGAAGAAGCCGCTGCTGTTGTCGTTGGAACCGCTCGATCTGCCGATCACGGATTTGAAGTGGGCTGACGGCGAAGCGGTGTGGGGGACAACTCCCTCCGGCGAGACGCTGTTGATGGTCGACTCGTCGGAGCGGCGATTGGAAGGGAAGTTCTCGCGGCAAGGGCGGCGGTTGCAGCGGACGTGGCAATTCGATTTGCGATTGGCAACCGCCACCGCGTCAGAGTTGAAGCTGCGTGTGCCCGCGAAGTATTCGCTGACCTGTGCGGCGGCGACAATCCGCGGGCCGTTGACCAGCGGTGAAGAAGGATGGCGGTTGTGGCAATTGAATCTCGGCGGCCAGTCACGCTGTGAGGTGTTGATCGCCGAATCGCAAACGGCCGCGCCGACAGTCCCGGTCATCGTGTATGAGCAGACCTCGTCGTACATCTTGCGTGAGGCGGAGATCGAAGTTCAATGCGAGTTCAACGCCGAGATCTTTCACACGCCGAAAGGGACGGTGGAGTTCGTCGTTCCGGAGAATTTGTCGATTGACTCCGTCGGCTTCGCGGGGGATTCGCGATTGGCGTGGCGTGAGTTGCCTCGCGTACCGGGTCAACCGCGACACTTGGAAGTGACGCTGCCGGAGCCACAGATCGGGCGTGTGCGCGCATTGCAATTGTTGGGTGGCGTCAGCACGAAATGGGAGCCGACACTCACGTTGCCGCGAGTCACACTGGCCAACGGTTGGTTCACCAGCGGACGTTGGAATGTGTCGGTGGATGTTCCTCTCGTCTGGCGTGCGTTGAAGCCGGCGGGGTTGCGGCTGACCGAGATCAATGCGACTTCTCCGACCACACGCCGTCTGTCGTTCACGCAATTCTTGGCAGATGCGTCGCTGGGCATCGACATCACGTCGCCGGAAGCTCGATTGACGTCGCACGGATTGCAGCGACTGACCGCTCGCGAATCGACGTGGCGGCTGACGAGCGAATGGCGTTGGCAATCGAACACCGGCGTCGCATTTGGTGCGCGGTGCCGAGTGCCGGCCGGTTGGGAAGTGCTCGATGTTCAGTCGCTGCCGGAGTCGGCGGCGTCTGA
>JAYVQJ010000728.1:0-6011 GCA_043777235.1 Planctomycetia bacterium | reverse complement strand
CGGACGCTCGGCGCGATTCGATCTTTTGCAGCGTGCTAGCGAGTTCGGCATCCGCTTTCTTCAACCCGGCCTCGCGTTTTGAGGTGGTGACTTTTCGCCAAGCGCTGAATTTCTCTTCGCGATGTTTCACTTCCGCATCGGCCAGCTTCTTCCACCGCTGTCGATGTCTTTGTGCCAAGAGTTGTTGCTCGAAGATGATCTCATAGATCGGATGCGACTGACCGCGTCCGACTGACAGCAGAATGGCCATCGTGATGCCGACCGGAAACAGCATCAGGATTCCGGCGACGACGAGCCATTCATTCGGTTCCAGTTGGTTCTCAACCGGCAACACTCTCGGGTCAACCAGAAACCCCGCGATACCCCACAGGACGGCCCATCCGGCCAGAGCCAACAGATGCGGTCGCCAGCCTTGAAACAGGGCGGGGATCTTCAGCTTGCCGAGTTCTTCCAGCCGCAACTTGAGCGACTCACACGCTTCGTGAAATTGAGCCGACGCCGTGTCGAGGTCATTCGTCGGCGCAGTCTTCTCCGGCTTGGGAGGTTCGACCTCGACCCCTTGCCGACGCTTGAGCATCAGTAAGTCGGCCCGCAGCTTGAGCGTGTTGAGTTCGTCTTCTTCGATCTTCAGTTGATCGTTGGTCTTTTCGGTGTTCGAGCGGAAGACCTCATATTGCTGCTTCGGGCTTCCCTCGGCTTCCTCGTCGAAGTACGAAGTGACCATCCAGCGGTCTTCTTCGTTTTTCTTCTGACCGGTCTCGGAGTCGTCGGTCACACGCTGTTGAATCGCGAACTGGACGTCCTGAAATTCCTGCTGAGCGACGGCGTGATCGTCGGCGTACTGCGTGCCGGCATCGACGACCGCCTTGTCGTACTCGGCTTGAATCGCTGCCCGTTCCTGTTCGTAGGAATCGGTGCGAGTGGCCGTCGCCAACTTCAATTCGCGTTCGATCTGTTCGGCGTCGAGGCGGAATTCCTTAGCCGCTTGCTGATCCGCCTGCACACGCTGTTCGACGAGTGTCTGCAATCGACGCCAGCATTCTCGCTGAGATTCAGGAGCCAGCGGATCGCCCAAGGCGGAATGGGTTGGCAAGACAGCATCGTTCGGTGCGAGTGTGGCGTCGTCGGAGGTGCTCATGGTCTCAAGCCGAATTGTCAGAATTGCCCGCGACGAGGATATCCGTCGAACAATCGCGTGGCTACGCCCTGCGATAGACGACGCCGCAATCGACGGGCTGAAAGCCGACCGATTTGAACGTCGCAATCGCCGCGGTGTTGGCTTCCTCGATGTGAGCCTCCGCCAGCGTGACTTGCTCTTGTCTCATACGACGGATGACTTCGATCAAGAGAGCCTGCGCGTGGCCCTGTCGACGTGAGACATCTTTGACGACCAACTCGCTGAGTCCGATTGCTCGTTCGCCCCACGGTTCGACGTACAAGTCCATGCCACTGACGGTCACGGTCGCAACCGCATCACCCCCGGCTTTTGGGACCAGCCGGAATTGCACATTCTCCAATCGGCCCGAGCGGCTGAACCACCAGAACATCGGGTGCTCCGGCAACGCGAAAATGAAGGTCTCCATCTTGCGGCGGATCAGGCTGAGCCGAAAGCTGATCGGATCGCCGGTCTTGAGGCTCCGTTGCAGCACGACAAATTTTTGTGCGGGCTGATAGCCCAGTTTGGTCAAAAACGGAGCCGCATCCGCATTCGATTCGAGGAACCCAGAGACCGCCGCACCGCCGTATAAGCCGTGATAGAACGGATCGCACGGCGGAGCCGCTCCGGCTTGAATCGACGTTGCACCGGCACTTTGTAGATAGGCTTCCGCACGCGATATCAACTCGCGTCCGATACCCGCCCGACGGCGTGAGGGATGCACGACAACCGCGCTGATCGCTCCCGCCTCGCGATCAATCCAATGGCCCGATGTGTCGCTGCGAAATCCAGAGTGAACGAACCCAACAACCTGACCGTCATCGCACGCCACCAGCAACCCGGCTCGATCAAAATAATGCTGAGCCAGCAGCAGCCGATCAATCGCCTCGTAGCTGAATCCGCGAGCCGCTCCGCGCCCCAGATCGCTCTCGTGCCACAGCTTCACAAGCTGAGGCGGATCGCTATTCCGAAACGGCCGATACTCAATCACCGCGAACTCCCTCGATTGTAGACGGGTCACTCCGTGACCCGAAATTCCGGTCACGGAGTGACCGGTCTACTGGGCTTCGGCTTTCACTTCTTTGCCAACTGTTGCTTCGCTGCCGCGACGACTCCATCGGGCGTGAAACCGAACTTTGTGAGCAGGTCTTTCAGCGGAGCCGATGCACCGAACGTCTTCATGCCGATGACCGCACCGCTGAGACCGGTGTACCGTTCCCACCCGAACGTCGAGCCTTGTTCGACGGCGACTCGGCGAGTCACGTTCGGCGGCAGGACGCTGTCACGGTACGACTGCGGCTGATGCTCGAAGAGTTCCCAGCTCGGCATCGAGACGACGCGAACCTTCGCTCCCTCGGCAGTCAGCTTCTCGTAGGCTTCGACACACAGCGGAACTTCGCTGCCGGTGCCAATCAGGATGACGTCCGGCTTGCCGTCGGCCGCATCGGCCAGAACGTAGGCTCCCTTTGTGAGTCCCGATGCGGCGGCGTACTTGCTGCGATCGAGCGTCGGTAATGCTTGCCGAGTCATAATCAAACAGGCTGGCTCGTGCTTGAGTTGCGCGACGACACGCCACGCTTCGGTGACTTCGTTCGCATCGCACGGGCGGAGCACAATCATGCCGGGAATCGCTCGCAAGCTGGCGAGTTGTTCGACCGGCTGATGCGTCGGGCCGTCTTCGCCGACGCCGATCGAGTCGTGTGTGAAGACATGCACCCAGGGAATCTCCATGATCGCCGCCAACCGGATCGCCGCCTTCGCGTAGTCGCAGAAGATCAAGAATCCAGAGCCGTAGCCGCGAACTTTGCTCAGACACATACCGTTGACGATCGACGCCATCGCGTGTTCGCGAACACCGAAGTGGAAGTTACGGCCAGCGTAATTGCTCGCCTGGAAGTCCCCAGCTCCCTCGAACGTCAGCCGAGTTTTCGTGGACGGAGCCAGGTCCGCCGAGCCACCGATAATCCACGGCACGTTCTTGGCCAAGGCGTTGAGCACCTTGCCGGACGAATCGCGAGTCGCCAGTCCCTTTGGATCGGCGGGGAACGTCGGCAGGTCTTTGTCCCAGCCATCGGGCAGTTGTCGGTGCTGCATTTTGTTGAGCTGATCGGCGAGTGCCGGATGAGCCGCCGCATACTTCTCGAACTGAGCGATCCACGCATCGCGCTGCTGCTTGCCACGTGTACCGATGCCGTTTTGGAAATGCTGATAGACGCCGTCGGGAACGAGGAACTTTGCGTCCTCCGGCCAGCCGTAGGACTTCTTCGCCCCGGCGATCTCGGCATCACCGAGCGGTTCGCCGTGAGCGGTGTGTGTGTTCGCCTTCGTGGGTGCTCCGAAACCGATGACGCTGTTGACGACGATCAACGTCGGCCGATCGGTCGTTGCTTGGAACTTTTCGATCGCGGCTTTGATCGCCGCTCGATCGTTTGCATCGGTGACATGCAGTACGTTCCAGCCGTAGCCCTCGAAGCGTTTCCCAACGTCTTCCGAGAACGCGAGGTCTGTGTGACCTTCAATCGTGATGCCGTTGCTGTCGTAGATCCAACAGAGGTTCGACAGCTTGAGGTGTGCCGCAATCGACGCCGCTTCGGACGAGACTCCTTCCATCATGCAGCCGTCGCCGCAGACGGCATAGAGGTTGTAGTTGAACATCTCGAAGCCGGGCTGGTTGAAGTAGCTCGCCATCCAGCGCTCGGCGATCGCCATGCCGACGCTGTTGGCCAAGCCTTGGCCGAGCGGTCCGGTCGTCGTCTCGACGCCCGAAGTCCAGCGGTATTCGGGATGTCCGGGGCAGCGACTATCGAGTTGTCGGAACTTCGTGATGTCATCGAGCGACACCGACGGGCTACCGAGCGTTTCGTACTTCGTGTTGACCGCTTTCACGCCGGTCAAATGCAGCATCGAATACAGCAGCATCGAGGCATGTCCGACCGAGAGCACAAAGCGATCGCGGTTCGGCCAGATCGGATCGGCGGGATCGAACCTCAGCACGTCCTGCCAGACCGTGTAGGCCACGGGAGCCAGAGCCATCGGAGTCCCCGGATGCCCGGAGTTGGCTTTCTGCACGGCATCCATCGAGAGAGTACGAATCGTGTTGACCGCCAGCGTGGCGATGTCATTCGGCTGCGACATGAGCGAGGTGAACTTCCAAAAAGAGGGAGCCCGAACAACTCCCTCGGGCAGAGACAAGGCTTCCACAGATTGCCAAAACGGTCGCGAGTGTCGCCGCCTGAGTGCGGGATTTCAACCGACTCTCCGAGCGGGGAGATTTGTCACTCCGACTGCGCCGCGATACCGTGTCGCCCCAAGAAACAAGCCCGAAGCGTCAGCGAGGGCGCACGCTTCACGGAGCCTCGATTTCCTGGTCATTGTCTGTTGGAGCGCTCGCCCTCGCTGACGCTTCGGGTTAGTTTGCTTGCGGCTCCGCCGCGTCCGTTTTCAGGAGTTCGTCATCAACAGGAGATTTGCGACATGACTCAAGCCGCTCAAACCGACCGCCGTTCGTTTCTGACCACCGCCGCTGCCATCACCGCCGCTGCGTTCGCGCGACCGACGTTTGCTCGCGATTACAAAGAGCCAACTCGATATCCCGACCCGGACATCGTGACGCTCGACAAACGGTTCAAGAAGTACGCGCTCGGCAACACTCCGGTTCAGCGGCTGTATCACAGCGACAAAATGTTGTGGGCGGAGGGGCCGGCCTGGAACGGAGTCGGACGGTATTTGCTCTGGAGCGACATCCCGAACGACGTCCAGATGCGCTGGCTCGAAGAGGACAATCATGTCAGCGTCTTTCGCAATCCGGCCGGTAACAGCAACGGCAACACGTTTGATTTTCAGGGCCGACAGATTTCGTTCCAGCACGGTCCTCGCAAAGTCGTTCGCTACGAGTACGACGGCTCGGTCACGGTGCTGGCTTCCGAGTTCAACGGCAAGTCGCTGAACGCTCCGAACGACGGCGTTGTCCACCCCAACGGCGACATCTGGTTCACCGACCCCGGCTACGGCGGCTTGATGAACTACGAAGGAACGAACGCCAACAACGGCTCGAAGCAGCCGTTTCAGAAGGAAGCGATCTATCGCATCGACGGCAAGACGTTGAAAGTGCATCAGGTCGCTGACGACATCTTCAAACCCAACGGCATCTGCTTCTCGCCCGACTACAAAAAGCTGTACGTCGCCGACACCGGAGCGTCGCACTACGACGAGGCTCCGAAGAACATCAAAGTCTGGGACATCGTGGACGAGAAGACTCTGAAGAACGGCAAGGAGTTCGCGTCGATGAAACTAAAAAAGATCTATCAATCCGACGGGCTTAGAGTCTCTCGCGACGAACTTATGAAACTGTATGACGAGCGGGAAAAACGCCGTCGCGAACTATTTACGCAAATTCCAAAACTACCACAGGAACAGCGGAAGCAAGCCGAAGAGGAGGTCAATAGATTACAGCAAGGCGAACTTGAACTCGCCGGTTTCGCGGACGGCATCCGCGCCGACGTGGACGGCAACATCTGGGCGAGCGCCGGCTGGGTCGGCGACGGCTATGACGGTGTCCACATCTTCGAGCCGAACGAAGGAGTACGCATCGGCCAGATTTTGTTGCCGGAGATTTGCAGCAACGTCTGCTTCGGCGGCACGAAGCGCAACCGTCTGTTTATGACCGGCAGCACGTCGCTGTACGCGGTCTACGTCGAGACCAAAGGTGCGCACATCACGTAACGATCAGGTCAGCAGTGAAGGGGTCGGGAGTCTTTTTCATGCCGCAGCCATTTGAAGTCACGCATTTTCGAGATGTATGCTGCGGCATGAAAAAAACTCCCGACCCCGTCACGCCAACGCCTCTTCAAAGCCG
>JAYVQJ010000727.1:0-1577 GCA_043777235.1 Planctomycetia bacterium | reverse complement strand
TCGCGGCGTACTTTGGCAAAACCCAGCGAATTGAGAATCAATTCACACGGACGATTTACGCCAAAGAAAATGAGGCATCCACGGTTCTCTGGCCGCCGGAAGGCAAGGCGAAACCGAGCGAACGCAAACCGGCCAAGCCGGTCTTCCCGTTCGACATGACTTCGGCCGACGAGAAACCAGAATACCTCGTTCGACTCTCCGCACTGCGAGCCAAGCAAAAAGCGGAGAAAGACGCTCTGCTCGCAAAGGCAAACTCGAAAGATGCAGACGTTGATGCTCTGCTCACTGGCGCGGAAGAGAACGAAGCCAAAGCGAAGGGCAAGAAACAAGACGACGACGTCACCCGTGGTGCCAAGACCGACGCCAAGAATCTCAATATCAAGGCCGGGCTGTATACAACCAGTGATTGGCGGAACGAGTTAGCCAATCTTGTGACGAGTCCTCGCAACCGCTGGTTCGCGAAGAACATGGTCAATCGTGTTTGGGCTGACTTGGTGGGCCGTGGCATCGTCGATCCGATCGACGACTTCAGTGACAACAACCGGGCCAGCCATCCGAAGATGCTCGATTACCTTGCCGACGAGTTCGTTGGGAACGGCTATGACCTGCGGTCGCTCGTGCGGCTGATCGTCAACAGCCAAGTTTATCAGCGCGGCCACATCTACGGGGCCGAGGAACTACAAGTCACCGAGTTGGAGAAGTCGTTCCTCGCTACGCCGATGCGACGAATGCTCAGCGAGACGCTCTACGACAGTATCATCACGGCCGGACACATCTTCGATGTGAAGCACACGCCCGGCAAAAACATGAAGACGACCTGGAAACTCTCGCAAGTCGCAAAGCCGAATTCTGGCCGTCAGGGATTAGCGCTTACGGCCATGAAGTTCCAGCAGAAACTGGAAATGAACGCCGCGATGGCGGCGAAAGACGACGATGAAGAAGCCGCCCCCGGTGTCGATCTGGAAAAGGGGATCGAAATCGACTTCGGCAAAGTCCTGGCGAAAGCCAAAGCGGATGGCCAGAAGGTCGAAGTCGAAGAGATGCGTGTCATGTCCAAAGAAGAAATCGAAGCCGAACGGATGCGCGCTCAGATGCAGACACAACGCCGTGGCGTGGATTACATCGACCGTTACGTGAAGGCCACCTTCGACGATAACCCGAAGTTCGGTTCGTCACTGCGTATGTCTTCTCCCGCCGCACCGGAACACTTCCTTCGCGTCTTCGGTCAAACCGACCGCGAAGTGCTGGGTGAGACTCGCGACCATGCTCCGAACATGCGGCAAGCCCTGATGATGCTCAACGGCTCGTTGACTCATGAAGCGGCCCGCGTCGGCGAATTCGAGCCGATGTATGCCCTGCTGGTCGAACAGAAGAATGTCGACGGAGCTGTCAAACTCGCGTATCGCGAGATCCTGACTCGCGATCCGAGTGCTGATGAAATCAAAGAAGCCAAGTCGATTATCGCGACGCACAAAGACGTCCTTGATGGCATGGCCGATTTCCGCTGGATTCTCTTGAACTGCAATGAATTCCGTTTCCTGCCGTAACCTCGTGGGGCAGGTTTTCAACCTGCCCGT
>JAYVQJ010000726.1:0-23089 GCA_043777235.1 Planctomycetia bacterium | reverse complement strand
TCCATTCAAGGATCTGGACGCCTGCCAATTTCAGAAGACTTACGAGTTGCGAGCGTGTCCTGACTGTGCGCTTTGCTCGCGGTCGAACGTCAACTGTTCTTGAACGGAGGGCTGCGTCGAGCCGCAGCACTCCAGGTTACGGAGCCGAACTAACCTTTTCCGCCGTCGGGAAATTCTCCGGGATCGGCAAAGTCACCTGGCCGGTGGCGGACCATTCGCTGCCTCGGGCGACGACTGATTGGAAGCCGACGCACTTCATTGAATAAGTGTCGTGTCCCATGACAGTCGTGAAGACTTTGCCTTTGCCGTAGGGAATCCACCAGATCATCGGCTCGTGCGCGCCGGTGCCACCCTTGGCGGAATCGGCGAAAGCGGTCGCGATCAAGTGCATGTCGGCGGCAGGGCCGCGCTGACCGTGATACAGCTCGTCCTTGGCGTGCAGCCATTCGGCGGGCATCCCTTTCACGACGGGGTGAGCGGTGTCTCGCAAGCGGATCGAGAATTCGTGTTGCGAACCGTGACCGGCTCCGGGGCCTTGGCCTTTGGGAGTTCGCACGACTTCGCCGGCATCGTTGGTCGTGATGCGATCGCCGAAGCCGTTGCCGCGCCAGCCGAGGCCGATCATTTTGTTGAAGTCCGACCATTGCTCGAAGGCGTTGTTCGCGGCGTGGACGATGACGAGACCGCCTCCGCCTCCGACGAACTTTTCCAGATCGCGCTGTACTGGTTCCGGCCAGAGTTCTCCGTTGTAGTTGCTGAGCACCACTTGGAAGTCGGCGAACTTCGGACGGAAGTTGTTCCAGTCTTCGGCTGGTGACTTGCTCGGCGGAGACGTGACGACCGAGACCTCAAATCGGCTGCTGCGAGTCAAGAATTCCTGAAGGATTGGCGTCGTGGCTTTCCAGTTGTGATTGTTCTGGCCATCGACGATCAGCAGCCGCAGTTTGTCGGCGGCGTCCGCGTCGGTGGATAGCAGGCTGATCGCAAACGCCGCGAGAATCGCGAGAGAACGTTTCATGATTGGTCCTTTTCGTCGGTCTGGCTCATCGGCCAGACACAGCAGGAGTGAGGGTTCGCAGATCAAAGCCGCCAGATCGCCAGATCGGAGTGGCGGATCTTCGGAGAAAACTTGAGACGAATTTCGTGACGCTGCGTAGAATCCGGCAAGTCAGCGGCTCGTCTCGGAGCTTAAGCGTCACTGCGCGGGCCGGCAAATCAGACACTCCCGGCATAGACGGAAGAGTCTCGCGACCGTTTGAAAGTGCTTGCCGTTTTTGGGAATCGGAACTTCGGCGTATCGGTTCGGGTGACGATTACCCTAGCACGACACTCACAACGATTGCGCCGACAGGACCGATTCGCACTGGCGAACGGAAGAAAACCAACCTGCCGAGCGAGTCAATCAGAAGCGACTTCGACCATCTCGATTCGCTTTTGTGGATGATCGAAATTAACCACACGAGCATATTGTGGCCGAGGGGCAACTCTCGGCGACCTGAGAAGGAGTTCTGTGATGCTTGTCCTGTCGAGACAACGCGACGAGAGCATCATCATTGGTGACCACATCGTCATCACGGTGGTGGATATTCGTGGCGATAAAGTGCGTTTGGGGATCGAAGCTCCCAAGGAAGTCCCCGTACATCGCCAAGAGGTCTACGAGGCCATCCAACGAGAAAACGCTCTCAAAACTAATGCCCCCAAAGACGAACTGCCCGCCGAAAAGAAGGCGTAAGCTCGTCACTCAAGTGACAAAAGAGAGGCACACCCCGCGTGCGCTGACCGAGCTCTCTCGGTGGCCATGCGGAGTGTGCCTACTCTTTTGCGCGGACAGTTTCTGAGGTGGCTGAATCGCAACTGCTACTTGGCCGTGCCGTCTTTGACCGACTTCTCCTGCCAGGCTTTCGAGACGTCCGGGTTCGGCTTCGCGTCGCCGGGTACCTCGTTGCGAATCCAGCGGATCGCGGCTTCGGTCGAATCGAGGAATCGCTTGTCGGTCCACGTTCCTTCGTTGTGACCCAGGTTGTTGAAGAAGATTTTTCCATCGCCCCACGAGCGGCACCACGCGACGGGGACGTGTTCGGCCTGAACGGTCTCGATCTCTTTGTCCCCTTCTTTCTTCTTGTTGACTTGCCCCTTGGTTTTGCATTTCTCGATGTTGAGGCTCATCAGAACGTGAACGTTCTCCGGCACCCAATGGTCGTACCAGTAGATTTCGTCCTTGATTTGGAACTCGGCACCGAACGGTTTCATCGCTGAGTGAGCCGTGTCGTGAACGGTGATCGTCACCAATTCACCGGCGTTCCACGGATGCCCTTTGAACGTGCCGCCGGCCAAGTCCCAGTACCACTTGTGAGCCGGATTGTTCGTCCGAAAGGTGTCGGCCGCCGAGTGGAACCCGATCCAGCCGTGTCCCTTTTGCTTCAGCCATTCATTCATGAAGTAGTCACGGTCGGCGTCGGCGATGGGCAGCTCGCCGGTCGTGTAGAACGCGACGATGTCGTAGTTCTTCAGGTTTTCTTTCGTGAAGTCCGCCTTCGCATCTTGAGTGCAGTGAATCGTGAACAACTCGGTCTGTTGTCCAAGCTGCGTCATCGCGACCTCAGAGGGCGCGAGGTCTTTCTTATCGCGATTGACCGAGCCGTGCTTGAAGCCTTTGCTCTCGGTCAGAAACAGGATCTTCGATTTCGGAGCTTGCGCGTTCGCGGACGGAGCCGCAAAGATCACGCTCATCAAACTGGCCACGGCCAACGCGGATACAAATGCTCGACGCAACATCTCAGAGGCTCCTTCAACAGCGACGTTCAAGTTCGGCGGCTCGGAACAGAACGAGCCTGTCGGTGCGGATGATACGAGCTGCTCGTCGCGGTCGCAAAGAACGGTCGCGCCGTCACCAATGAGTGTGCGACACAAATTCTTGGCTGTCATTAACCGGCCCGCGCTCGCCTGGATGATTCATTGGCCGATACAAGCACGACGCGCGAGCAAGTGGATTGAAAGAAGATCACTCGCCTGCGGGTCGTGCTGGTGGGAAACAGGCTGCCAGCGAATTCACCCGAATCATGAATAAACCGGAGTTAGCACACTGCGGCTGATTTTCACGGCCCGAATTCTTGGCTGTGACAGAGCACTAACGAGGCTCCGCCTCAGACCATGAGCCGGCACGCGCTAGCGCGTGCCGGCTCAGAATACTTGACACACCGTGTTTGAATTCCGCAGCTCAAGGAATCTAGCGACCACGACGATCGCTGCGGCTCACGGCCAAAGTATTTCCAAGCCAATGCGGCCGCCGTGGATGAAGACGGAGCTGTGCGTGCGCAAGTCCAGCGACGCGGCGGAGGTGACGGTGGTGTTGATCCCCTGCATTTGATCGGGGGCCATTGCGAGCCCCGACAGATAGAGCACTTCATACGAACCGAACAGACGCACGTTCTGACGGACGAAGATGCGGCCGGTCAGGCCGGCTTGACCCAGGAACGACGCGACTTGCTTGGTGTCGTTGATGCTTCGCGTGTAGGTGTAGGGTTTGGTTGTGGAAGTGATCGCACCCGATCCCGAACCCGAGGTCGTCGTCGTGATGGGGTGGTTGAGTGCTTCGGTGTAGTTCTCTGTGATGCTGCCGGTGGCATTGTTGTGGAACACGCCCACTTTGCCGAAGGCTCCTAGTTCAAAGTACTCGGATTCCAGGAACAGAAAATCGCCCGTGACTTGCGCTCCATTCAATTGGTTGCTCGCTTGAATGTTGCTTGTGAAGACCAATTCGTCGGCTCCGAAGGTTCCGTTTTCGGTGAAGCCTGTCGGGGGGCCGGGGGCGGCAACCGTCGGGGCGGTCAAGCCACCACTGACCAGCGAGCCGTTCGACAAACCGTTGTTGGGCGCGGCTTCCAACCCCGTTGCGCTATCCACGGTGTCGAAGGTGCCCGACAACGAGGTGAGTCCTCGCTCGTTGAATTGCACGTTGCGATAGCCGAATCCAAACCGAGCGAAACGCCCCGGCTGCTGGCGACGCTTGTAGTTGATTTCAAAGTCTTGCAGGGCGGAGCTGTACTGCTGCGAGAACTTGGCTCCGGGTTTCAGGAATTCGAGTTCGTTTGATTCGGCACCGGTCAACGCGGCCGTGTTGATCGGCGCGAAGTACGTCCCCGACGTGAGGAAGTTCGGATTCGCTCCGGGATCGACGGATGTCTGAGCTCCGGGAACCGCCGCTCCGTAGGCAACCGGGCCGTCAAAATCGAGTCCGTGCGACAACACACCGGTGAGTGATGTGTTCCAATCGTTGATCGTCGAGTAGACAAAATCCAACTCGAAGTCGTCTTGCATGATCCCCAACGACAGACGCGAACCGGCTTTGTAATCGAACTGCGAACTCGAGGGACGAAATGTCTCCGGCCCAGTGATGACGGGGATGTCGTTCCAATGGTTGTTGCGGTGCAGATACAGCGCATCGGCTTGGAAACGCCACTGCCAATCTTGATTGAAGCCGTCGGGAGTGCTGCCATTGAGGAACGACGACTCCTCGGCCGGGACGCTGCCGGGTTGCGTGAACGCGTCCGTCGTCGGATCTTGAGCCACGACAGCGGCTGCCAGCGCGACGCTCAGCAAGCTCGCCACGAGACTCGTTCGACTCATTCGCATGATGCACTCCAGGATCGCATAGTTGGGACGCCCTCGTCCGAACGGCTCGGACGAGGGCGTCCAAGCTACGAATCATTTACGGAAACAAAATCTCGAAGCCGAATCGGGCACCGTGGTACAACGCTTGGCCATGCGATTGCAGGCTCAGCGATGTCACATTCGCGAGATTCGTTTGAATGCCATTGGACTGGTCCGGAGCCAAGGCAACGCCGGACAAGTACATCAGCTCGTAGCCGCCGAAGAGCCGCATGTTGTCGCGGAAATTCAAAGTGGCGTTGATTCCCAGATTGCCCGCGAAGGCGACGCGATCCTGACTACTGCTGAAGCTGCGTGAGTATTTCGACAGGCCATTGTTGAGTGATTGATACGTCTCGGTGATTGAGCCGTTGGCTCGGTTGTGAAAGACGCCGGCCTTGGCGTAGCCGCCGATCGAGAAGTATTCGGAATCCAAGAAGGTCGCATCGAGCGTCGCTTGCACGCCGTTCAATTGGTTGGTCGTGTTGCTCGCGGACGTGAACAACAACTGGTCGGCAGCGGTCGGCAGAGTGTTCTCAAAGAAACCGCCCGCTCCGCTGCCGAGCGTCAGACCGGCTCCGGGAACTGCGGTCAGTGCCGCGTTGCTCAGCCCGTCGTTCGGATCGTTGAAGCCGGGAGCCTCGTTGCCGTCCGAGTCGACCGTGTTGAACGAGCCGCGCATCGCCGCCGAGCCACCTTCATTGAACTGGACGTTGCGATAACCAAATCCAAATCGCAGCAGCCGTCCCGATTGCCGTCGGCCTTTCAGATTGACGTCGAAGTCCTGCAAGCTCGATGAGTAGTGCGACTTGTATGTCGCGCCGGAATCAAGGAACTCCAACTCGTTGGTTTCGTTGTCGGCCAGGACTGCGGACGCATGATTCGCCGCCGCATTCATCGGCGCGAAGAGCGTGCTTGATTCGAGGAAGTTCGGAGTGGCTCCGATCGTTGCCTGAGCGGCGGGACTGGCCGCAGCGAATCCGCCCGCTCCATCAAATACAACGGAGTTCGTCAGCGTTCCGTTCAACGAACTGCTGGGCCCGTCGAGCTTCATGTACGAGCCTTCCAGTTCGTAGTCCTCGTTCATGAAGCCCAAGTTCAATCGGTAGCCCGATTGATAGTTGAAGGTCGCGTCGCGCTGATTGACCGACTCCGAACCGTTGAACAGCGGGATGCTCTGCGAGCGATTCTGTCTCGTGAAGTAGACCCAGTCCGCTTGAAATCGGAACTGCGAGCTGAGCTCCAACTCGTCGAACAGGTTGCCGGATTCGTCGAACGAGTAATTAAGCGCGTCGGCCGGATACGCCGCATCGGTCGGCGGCGCGGCCGGTGGCTGTGCGATCGCCGTCGCCGCCACTGCTGCCATGCCCAAAGCCAGAACGCTCGCGGACCACCGCGATGAACGCAGACGCATAATTCTCCCCCCTGACTGCTCGCATCGCGACCGGCTGAATTCGCCTGAGTCAACCCGGAGCCGGGACGAAACCCGACTCTCCGCGCGCTGCGAGGACTCTCTCCTCGGATTTATCGGTCCGGTTATGCCGGTTGCTCCACACGAAGCGAAAAGAACAGTCGCTCCGGTCAGGCAAAGACTGAGGGGACAACTCGTAGACCGGACGCCTACGTCCGGCCATGTCCGATCGACCGGACGTAGGCGTCCGGTCTACGAGCGATGTTGTCCCAATGCCCACTCGGCTGCGTCGCGCACGAGCGGCTCAGGATCATGCGTCGCTCGTTCCAGCACCGGCACCGCCTGCGGGTCGTGCGAGTTGCCGAGTGCGATCGCGGCGTTTCGCAATAACGCTGCTCGGCCGGTGCGATGCTGCGGAGTTCCTGCAAATGCTGCCTCGAAGCCCGCGTCATCGAGCGACAACAGCCATTCCAAATTGACCGGGTTGAGTTGTTCGCGCGGCGCGAACGCGGGCTCGGTCGTTGCCGGTGCTTTGCGATTCCACGGACAGACGTCCTGACAGATATCGCAACCGAAAACCCAATCACCCATCTGCGATCGCAGTTCGATGGGGATCGGCTGATCGCGCAGTTCAATCGTCAAATACGAGATGCACTTTCGAGCGTCGAGCACATACGGTTCGACAAACGCATCGGTCGGACAAGCATCGAGACAGCGTGTGCAAGTTCCGCAGTGCGACGTGTTGTGCGGCTCATCCGGTTGCAGTTCGATGTCCGTCAGCAACGCGGCGAGAAAGAAAAAACTCCCCGCCCGTTTGTTGATGAGCATCGTGTTCTTGCCGAACCAACCCAGCCCCGCGAGCCTCGCGAAGTCCCGCTCCAGCAGCGGAGCCGAATCAACGCAACCGCGCGTCCGACACCCCGGCCGTTGCTCATGCAAGAAGTCCGAGAGCGACTTCATTCGCTCACGCAATACATCGTGATAGTCGCGTGAGCCAACCGCGTAGCCGGCGATCCGGCCCGCCCCACTCCCCACTCCCCACTCCCTACTCTTCCCGTAATTCATCGCCAGCATGACAACGCTGCGGACCGCTGGCAGAACTCCAGAGGGATGTTCGTAGGCCGCTTCGCGTCGCGGGATGTAATTCATCTCACCTGCGAAACCTTGATCCAACCAGCGGCGGAGCCAGTCAAACCCCTCTGGCCGCACGGCGGCAGCGATGCCGCACAGGTCGAAACCGAGCTGGCTAGCTCTCTCTTTCAGTGCGATTTCCAGCGACAATGGGGCCACGAGACGACTCAGAGAATTTGACGGCAAGGAAACTCGGTCGTTGCCTGTGTTTTCCGGCCGATGGTAGCATGTCGCCCCACCGCGACCATCGGTGCCGATCCTGCCTGACTGTCCCGCCGCGATTCGCCTCCTCCGGAGTTGTCCATGAAATCCTGCTGGCTCAAGTTGCTCCTGCTGTTGCCACTGGCTTGGTGGCTGGCCAGCGAAGCTCTCCACGAGTTCTCGCCGTCGTTCAACATCGGCTTGCCCCGAGCTGACGCCGATGAGCCGGCAGACTCGGCGAAGACCGCTAACGAGATCGACTTCGAGAAACAGATCAAACCGCTCTTCGCGAAGCACTGCATCGACTGTCACAAGGCCGAGAAGAACGAATCGGGCTACCGTTTGGATCTCGGTGACTTGGCGATCAAAGGTGGCGATCGCGGAGCGGCAATCGTTCCTGGCAAGAGTGCCGACAGCCTTTTGTTTCAGGCGTTGATCGGCAAAGGGGACGTCACCGCGATGCCGTACGAGAAGCCACGGCTGCCGGACGATCAGATTGAATTGATTCGGAAATGGATCGACGGCGGCGCGAAGCTGCCGGCTGGCGATTCGACCACGAAAGACGAGGTCGCCAAAAACAATCACTGGTCGTTCCAGCCGATCAAGCGGCCGGCGATGGCAAATTTCAAATTTCAAATTTCAAATTTCAAATTTCAAAATCCGATCGACGCCTTTGTTCTCGCCCGTCTCGATCGCGAAGGTCTCGCGCCGTCACCAGAAGCGGATCGCACAACGCTCATTCGGCGGCTCAGTCTCGATCTGCTCGGACTGCTGCCGTCGCCCGATGACGTGCATGACTTCGTGAACGACAAAGAGCCGGACGCCTACGAGCGGCTCGTCGATCGCTTGCTCGCGTCGCCGGCTTATGGTGAGCGACATGGGAGGCATTGGTTGGACATCGCAAGGTATGCCGACTCGAACGGCTTCACGATTGATTCGGCTCGACAGATTTGGAAGTACCGCGAGTGGGTCATCAACGCGATCAACGCCGACATGCCGTTCGATCAATTCACGCTCGAACAACTGGCTGGCGACTTGCTGCCGAACGCGACGACCGAGCAACTCGTCGCCACCGGCTTTCATCGCAACACGCTGGTCAACGAAGAGGGGGGCACCGACCAAGAACAGTTCCGCGTTGAGTCCGTTGTCGATCGAGTCAACACGACCGGAGCCGCGTGGCTGGGCCTGACGATCGGGTGTGCTCAATGTCACTCGCACAAGTTCGACCCGATCTCGCAGCGCGACTTCTACAAGGTCTACGCCGTCTTTAATCAGTGCGACGAACCGAGCATTCAAGTCCCGTCTGCCGAGCAACTCACCGAACAAACGCGGCTCAACAACGAGATCGCGGCCGTCGAACAGCCACTCAAAGACTTGGACACGGAACTGCTCAAAGGGCTGCTCGATTGGGAGAAGTCCGTCGCCTCGCAGTCAGATGGCGGCTGGAAGCTGCTCGACCCGGCTGTCTGGAAGACCGACAAGGGAGCGACGCTAACGAAGATCGACGGCTCCGCACTGCTCGTCGATTTCAGCACACCGGCCAACGACGTCTACACGATCACGTTCGACCCGCCAGCCGACACGCCGATCACCGCGATCCGCCTCGAAACGATCAATCACCCCAGTCTTCCGATGATGGGCCCCGGCCGAGCCGAGGGAAATTTCGTGCTCAGCGAGTTTGAAGTGCTCGTCGAAGAGGGTGACAAATCCTCGCCCCTCGCCCCTCACCCCTCACCCCTCGCCAAAGCCATCGCCGATCACTCGCAAGAAGGCTACCCGGTCTCCGACGCGATCGACGGCAAGCCGACGACCGGTTGGGCGATCAACGTCAAACCCAACTCCGGCGAGATGCTCAACGTCCCGCGCGAGGCGGTCTTCTTTCCTAAGGAGCCGATCGTCACGAAGGCCGGAACAAAACTCGTCATCAAAATGCACCAGTTGCATTCGGTGCCGAATTATCTCGTCGGCTGCTTCCGAATTTCGGTCAGCGGAGCTTCCGCCGATGTCCTCTCGGTCCCAGCCAGCATTAAGAAGATCATCGCGACTCCCGCCGACAAGCGATCGAAGCAGCAAGTCACTCAACTCGAAACCGCGTTCAAAGACACCGACCCGCGCCGCAAGCCGCTGGCCGTGAAGCTCGACGGCTTGAAGAAGCAACTCGACGCACACAACAAGGCGATCCCAACCACGCTTGTCCTGCGCGAACGAGCCAAGCCGCGCGACACACACATCCACATCCGCGGCGACTTCTTGCGTCATGGAGCACGCGTCGAACCGGGAGTGCCGGACGTGCTCGACCGGAGGATGGGCACTCTTGCCCGTCCTGCGTTTGCTGACGCGACGTCAATCGCCGAACAGTCGGGCAAGAGTGCCCAACCTCCATCGCGGCGCATCGAATTCGCGCAGTGGCTCTGTTCCGCAGAGAACCCGTTGACCGCGCGAGTCGTCGCCAACCGCGCGTGGCAAGCCTTCTTCGGCACGGGCCTTGTCCCGACCGAAAATGATTTTGGCACTCAAGGCGACCCGGCGACGCATCCAGAGTTGCTGGATTGGCTGGCGGTGGAGTTGATGGGTGGATCGGAAATCTCAAATCTCAAATCTCCAATCTCAAATTCTGCGTGGTCCCTCAAACGCCTGCACCGACTGATCGTCACCAGCGCGACGTATCGACAAGCCTCGAACGTTCGTCCGGAACTTCGCGAGCGTGACCCGTCGAACAAACTGCTTGCTCGGCAATCGCGCATTCGCTTGGAGGCGGAGTTGATCCGCGACGTCTGTCTCTCGGCCAGCGGTTTGATCACGCGACATCTCGGCGGGCAAGGAGTCAATCCGCCGCAGCCCGAAGGAATCTACATCGTCACACAGCAGAAGAAGCCGTGGGCTGAGAGCACCGGACTCGATCGTTATCGCCGCGGCATGTACACCTATTTTTGGCGGACCAGTCCGTATCCGATGCTGCCGACGTTTGACGCACCGGACGCAAACGGAACGTGTACTCGCCGCAATCGCTCGAACACACCGCTGCAAGCGCTGACGCTCGCCAACGACCGTTCCTTCCACGAATTCGCCATCGGCCTCGCCGATCGCATCACGTCGCTCGGCCCGCTGCCGCCCACTCCGCCACTATCAGTCGCCGACAGCGATGACGCGCGACTCTGGCAAGCGGTCGAGCTGTGTTATTCGCGACCGCCGACCGATTTGGAATTGAGAAAGCTCCGCGAGTTCCTGAACGCCCAGCGCACCGCCTTCGCCGCCGATCCGAAAGACAAAGATCCCACCAAATCCGCCTGGACCGCTGTCGCCCGCGTGTTATTGAATTTGGATGAGTTCATCACGCGCGAGTAAACTGCCTCCGTGATTCGATGTTCTTGGAATTTGGAGACTTTTCATGCCGACAATTCTTTCTTCTTGTATTTGGCTCGACGATCGAGGCGTCGCCTGGATCGATCAGACCAATGTGAAGGTGATCGAGGTCGCGGCCGAGTATCTCGCGCACGGCGAAAGTCCCGAAGAAATGTGTGCTCAGCATCCAGACACGATGACGTTGGGCCACATCCATGCGGCGCTCGGTTACTACTTCGACCACCAGGCGGAATTCGACGCCGAGCTTGAGCGGCAGTATCACAACCACGTCGATAGGCTTCGTGCCGCTCAGAATTCACCCGCTCGAACCAAACTGCGAGCGATGGGGTTGCTGAAGTGAAATTGAAGTACTTATTCGACGTCCATGTGAAGTTGGCGGTCGCCAATGGCCTCAGACGTCGTGGGGTTGATGTCGCAACGGCCCAAGAATTGGGTCTCGGAGAAGCCGATGATTCAGAACTCTTGGATCAAGCAACGCAACTCGATCGAGTCCTGTTCAGCCAGGATGATGACTTGCTCGCGGAAGCCGACATCCGATTAACAACCGGTGAGCGATTCACCGGATTGGTGTTTGCTCCACAGCGCAACGTCACCGTCGGAATGTTGGTACGAGACCTGGACCTGATCGCGAATGTTCTGCAGCCCGCAGAGATTGAGAACCGCATCGAGTATCTGCCGCTCTAATGACCATATTTTGGAGTTTCGGGAATGCCTCTTGAACAACTTCATCTGCGTGAAATGACTCGCCGGCATTTCTTCGCGAACAGCGGAGTCGGTCTCGGTTCAATCGGGCTCGCATCGCTTCTGGCAAAGGACGGCCTTGCCGCAATTCCTTCCGTGCGCGAAGCCGCTCGCCTGACGAATCCGATGGCTCCGCTGGAGGGGCATTTTCCGGCGAAGGCCAAGCAGGTCGTGTACTTGTTCATGGCTGGTGGGCCTAGTCAATTGGAGCTGTTCACGCCGAAGCCGAAGCTCAACGAGATGAGCGGGCAGGTCATTCCGCAATCGTTTGTGGAGGGGAAACGATTCGCGTTCATCAAGAAGGATGCGACGCTGCTGGGCTCGGCCAGAAAGTTTCGGCAGTGGGGCGAGTGCGGGGCGACGATCAGTGAGTGCTTGCCGCATCTCGGTTCAATCGCGGACGACGTGGCGTTTATCAAGAGCATGAAGACCGAGGTCTTCAATCACGGCCCGGCGAAGCTCTACATGAACACCGGCTTTGAACGCTTCAGCGGCCGGCCAGCAATGGGAGCGTGGGTGACGTACGGCATCGGCAGCGAAGCGGACAGCTTGCCCGGTTTCGTCGTCATGCACAGCGGCCCGCGCGGCCCGCGAGGCGGCACGCCGCTGTGGGCCAGCGGCTTCTTGCCGACGACTTATCAAGGCGTCCCGCTGCTCAACGGGGCCGAGCCGATTTTGAATCTGTCGAACCCGGCCGGAGTCAGTGAAGAACGACAAGGCGATTTCGTGTCGGCCGTGAAAGACCTCAACGCCGAGCGACTGAAACTCGTCGGCGACCCAGAGATCTCGACGCGCATCGCAGCCTACGAAATGGCGTATCGGATGCAGACGAGCGCTCCCGAACTCATCAACCTCGGCAGTGAGTCGAAAGAGACGCTCGAAATGTACGGCCTCAAAGATCCATCGAAGCCGAGCTTCGCGCGGAACTGTTTGCTGGCTCGGCGGCTGATCGAGCGGGGCGTTCGCTTCGTGCAGCTTTATCACACCGACTGGGATCATCACGGCAACCCCGGCACGGATCTCGGTAAGGCGCTCGATGAGCGTTGTGCCGAGACTGATCAAGCGTCCGCTGCGTTGGTCAAAGACCTCAAGCAGCGCGGGTTGCTCAACGACACGCTGGTCGTCTGGGGCGGCGAGTTCGGCCGTACTCCGCAGGGCGAACCGCGCGACAAGCTCCCTGGCCGCGACCATCATCTCGAAGCCTTCACGATGTGGATGGCCGGCGGCGGCGTTAAGCCCGGCCAGTCGATCGGCCAAACCGATGAGATCGGCTACTACATCACCGAGGACCAAGTCCACGTCCACGACCTGCAAGCCACGATCCTGCATCTGCTCGGCCTGGACCACAAACGCCTAACGTTCCGCTTCCAAGGCCGCGATTATCGCCTGACCGATGTCGGTGGCAACGTCGTGCAGCAAGTGCTCGCGTGAGAATCCCTGGAGTGCTGCGACTCGACGCAGCCCTCCATCCTTGGCGGCAAACAATCTCCAAACTCCAGTGATCATCCTCGTCACGGAAAATGCCCGACCGTCTTTCGTAGCGACGACGTGATCTTGAAATTCACAGTCCACCGTCGGATTGAATGGAGGGCTGCGTCGCCCCGCAGCACTCCAGGGTCTACCGTCCGAGCAAGTGCCGCAGTGCTCCCTCCAACGTCGGACAACGGAATTGATAGCCGGACTCTTGCAGTCGATTCGGTGCGACGCGCGTGCTGGCGAGCAGCAGTTCCTCTCCCATCTCGCCGAGCAACAGCTTGACCACGAAGGCCGGCAGCGGCGCGATCGTTGGCCGATGCAAGACTCGGCCGAGGATCTTGGTGAACTCGGCATTCGTCTGCGATTCGGGCGAGACGGCGTTGACCGGGCCGGAGAGTTCCTCGTGCGTGATCGCGTGATGAATTGCTCCGACGACGTCATCGAGCGCGATCCAGCTCCAATACTGCCGACCGCTACCGACGATGCCGCCGGCGCAGAGCTTGAACGGCGTCAGCATCTTGGCGAGTGCTCCGCCGCGCGGAGTCAGCACGACGCCGATTCGCAGATTGACCACGCGGATGCCGGCTTGCTTCGCTGGTTCCGTCGCGGCTTCCCAATCGCGGCAAACGTTGCCAAGGAAATCCAGAGCGGGCGGGCTGGTCTCGGTCATCACCGCTTCGCCCCGCTCGCCGTAGTAGCCGATGGCCGATGCACCGACCAATACGCGCGGCTTGTTCGTCAGCTTGGCGAGTGCTTCGCTCAATACGCGAGTGCCGACCACTCGGCTGTCGCGAATGGCTGCTTTCTTCGCGGCGGTCCAACGGCCGGTCGCGATGTTCTCGCCAGCGAGATGCACGACGGCATCGAGCCCTTCCAACTTGGCCGAGTCGATTTCGCCGGTCGCTGGATTCCAAGCGATCTCGTCATCGCCTCGCGCCGTGCCGCGGACAAGTCGCAGAACTTGATGGCCTCCCGTTGTCAGAAACGGTACGACGGCCGAGCCGACCAATCCCGTCGAGCCTGTCACCAAAATCTTCATCGTTTGGATTCCTTGTCTGTCTCGCGCGGCTTGATGAGCGGCCAAGTCAGCGGCGGTGATGCGATGCCGATAAGCAAACGTCCGTTCGAGCGACTGCCGAATGCTTCGCCCTGCCAACATGCGTCCGATCACGCCCAGCGGCACATCGTACTGAATGCGATCCTCCAGCCAACTCGCCGAGTTCGTGGGCTCCGCCGGAGTCATTCGATGCGTGTGTTCCCACCGCACGAACGGGCCGACGACTTGGTGATCGCGAAATCCGATGCCGTCGGTCAGCGCGTGATGCTCGGCGATCCAGCGTTTTTGAAACGGGCCAAGTGGAATCGAGAACTCGGCACGCGCTCCGTCGGACAAAGACCGCACCGCTTGTCGAAGCTCAATTCGTTCCCACGGCGGCATCAACCGCTCGAACGCGCCCGGCCGAGCGTGCCAAGCGAACAACTCCTCGGCCGAGACGGGCATCAAACTGCGTTGGATAAGCTCGGACATGAATGACTCGTTTTGGTGCGGCAAATTGAGGGCGTCTTTAGGTTGGAGGAATTGGTCATTGGCTATCGGTCGTTGGTCATTGATCATCTGGGAAAACAAATGACCAATGACCAACGACCAATAACCAACGATCAATGATTCCCTCATCAAGACGCCACCAACCGCAGGCAGGTACGATGATTCACCGAATCGGGCGGATCGTATCGGCCGACTCGCGAAACTCGACCGGCACAGGCGGTTCTTCCCGCAGGTCTCGGCTTGCTGGTGCCGATTTTCACCGATAGCATCGCCCCCCTTGAGGCCCCTCGGCCTATGCTTTCAGCGATCTGCGGAGCCTGAAATGTTGCGAGTCCTGAGCAATCCCCGACGATTATGCACCGGCCTGACCCGGCGCGATCTGCTGCAAGTCGGCGGGTTGGGTGTCGCTGGCTTGGGATTGGACACGCTCCTTTCGAACGAGGCGGCGCACGCGGCGAACGGCCCGCGCGTTCAAGGCGAACTCAGCAACTCGTTCGGCAAAGCAAAGCGCTGCATCGTCTTGTTTTTATACGGATCGCCGAGTCAGCTTGAGACGTTCGATATGAAGCCGAACGCTCCGGTCGAGATTCGCGGCACGATGCAGTCGATCCCGTCGTCGCTCCCCGGCTGCGATGTCTGCGAGCATCTGCCGAACATGGCCAAGATCATGGACCGCACGACCGTCGTGCGATCGCTGACGCATCCACATCCGATTCACGGCGTCGCGTATGCCATGACCGGCGCGTCGGCTCTCGATGTGAATGCGGAACTCGAACCGAACGATCCGCGGCATCATCCGTACTTCGGTTCCGTGGTCGAGTACTTCGATCGTCAGCGTCGGGGCGGCAAGCTCGGCGACTTCGTCCAGAACGCCGCGTTGCCGTTCCCGTTCAGCAGCCAGCGCGTCGATCAACCGTTCCGAGCCGGCCCGTATGCCGCGTTCCTCGGCGGTGCCTACAACCCGACGTGGACTGAGTTCATCGGGCAGGGGACCAAGAAGATCACGAAGGCTCGGCCTGGGTTCTCGTGGACGGGACTCGAACCGTATCTCGGCTGCACACCGGACTCGTACTTCCGCATGGCCGCGACGGACGCTCCGAAGGACATGACCGTCGATCGGCTGAGTCGCCGCAAATCGCTGTTGCAACAGTTCGAGGATCAACGCCGCGATCTCGAGCGCACGATGGCCGGAACTTCGCACAGCAAGATGCAGGAGATGGCGTTCAACTTGATCAGCTCGACGAAGGTCGCTGACGCGCTCGATGTCCGCAACGAATCGCCGGAGACGCGCGAGTCTTACGGCATGACGCTGTTCGGTCAGTCGTGTCTCGCCGCGCGGCGGATGCTCGAAGCGGGGACGCGATTGGTCTCTGTCTTCTGGGATGAATACGGACTCGCGGGCGATGCGTGGGACACGCACTACGAGCACTTCCCGCGCATGGTCGATCAACTGTTGCCCGGTTTGGATAAGGCGTATGCTGGTTTGATTCTCGATCTCGAGCGTCGCGGGATGCTCGACGACACGCTCGTCGTCTGCATCAGCGAGCACGGCCGGACGCCGAAGATCAACAAGGCTCAAGACGGCGGCCGCGATCACTGGTCGCAGGCGTACTCTGCTCAATTCGCCGGCGGAGGCATCGCGAAAGGCCGAGTCCTCGGCTCAACCGACGCTCACGCCGCCGAAGTCACCGATCATCCGCTCTCGCCGAAGGACATGCTGGCGACGATGTACCACCTGCTGGGCATCGACCCACACGCCTCGCTGCCCGACCGAGTCGGCCGCCCGCAGCCGATGCTCCCGGAAGGCAGCCATGTCGTCACCGAGATGCTGGCGTAGTGAGTAGGGTCGGCTCCGGCCGTGCGTGTGCGCCGATGGCCGGCAGGAGCCGGCCCTACGGTCTTCGGCTACAGGATGAACTTGCTCAGGTCTTCGTTCTGCGTGATGTCTTGCAGCTTCTTGCGGACGTAGTCGCCGTCGATGGACAGCGATTTTTTCTTCACATCGGGAGCCTCGAAACTGATGTCTTCCAACAGGCGCTCGAGAATCGTGTGCAGGCGGCGGGCACCGATGTTCTGCGTTGTCTGATTCACTTGAAACGCGATGTCGGCAATGGACTCAATGCCGTCTTTCGTGAACTTGAGTTTGACGGTGTCGGCTCCGAGTAGGTCTTGATACTGGCGAGTCAGCGAGGACTTCGGCTCGGTGAGAATGCGGATGAAGTCGTCGCGCGTCAGCGGTTGCAGTTCGACGCGGATCGGGAAGCGGCCTTGCAGTTCGGGCATCAAGTCGGACGGACGCGAGCGATGAAATGCTCCGGCGGCGATGAACAGGACTTGGTCGGTTTTGACGTAGCCGTATTTGGTTTGCACGGTCGTCCCTTCGATGATCGGCAGCAGATCCCGTTGCACTCCTGAGCGGCTGACGTCTGGGCCGCGCGATTCTTCGGGACCGCAGATCTTGTCGATCTCGTCGATGAAGATGACGCCGCGAGTCTCCGCCAGCTTGACTGCTTCTTCGTTGATCGCGTCTTTGTCCATCAGCGATTCGAGTTCTTGCTCCAACAGAATCTCGCGAGCTTTACGAACCGGGACCGAGCGGCTGGATGTCTGCTTGGGGCCGATCTTCTCGAACAGGTTTTGCAAGTCCATCTCCATTTGTTCCATGCCGCCGATGTTGGACATGACGTGAACCGGCATCAGTCGCGACTCGATGCGCAGATCGACGACCTTGTCTTCGAGGTCTCCGGATCGCAGCTTCTCGCGAAATTTGTCGCGCGTGCGACTGCTGCGGTCGGCGGCTCGTTCCTGAGCGGCTTCGCTGAGCTCTTCGCCGTCATCGCTGTCCGCCGCGCGACCTTCGGCCGCCTTGATGAGGAAGTCCAGTTCCGGAGGGACCGTGGACCGGGACTTCTTCCGTGCCGATGCCGGCGCGGGAATCAGCAGATCGAGCAGCCGTTCTTCGACGCGACGTGTCGCCTCTTCTTGAACGGTGTTGCGTTTCGTGTCGCGGACCATCGCGATCGCGGCCTCGACGAGATCGCGGACCATGCTTTCCACGTCGCGGCCGTAGTAGCCGACCTCGGTGTATTTGGTCGCTTCGATCTTGATGAACGGGGCGTCGGTCAGTTTGGCGAACCGCCGCGTGATCTCTGTTTTACCGACGCCGGTCGGGCCGATCATGATGATGTTCTTCGGCATAATGTCGCGGCGCACGTCTTCGGGAAGCTGTTGCCAGCGCCAACGATTTCGCAGAGCAATCGCGACCGCTCGTTTCGCGGCATCCTGACCGATGATGTATTTATCGAGTTCCGCGACGATCTCCCGCGGCGTTAGCGCTTGCACGGAAATTCCTCCAGCACCAAGTTGTCGTTCGTGTAGATGTCGAGTTCGGCCGCGATGTGCATCGACTCTTTGACGATCTCGCCGGCCGAGAGTTTTGTGTTGCGAGCCAACGCTCGCGCCGCTGCGATGGCATACGTCGAGCCGCTGCCGATGCCGAGCACTCCGTCGGTCGGCTGGATGACGTCGCCGACGCCGGTGATCAGCAGCGAGTGCTCGTCATTCGCGACGATGAGCATCGCTTCCAGCCGTCGCAGCATCCGATCGGTTCGCCAGTCGCGAGCCAATTCGGTCGCCGCGCGCGGGACGTTGTTCGGATAATCCTTGAGTTTTGCCTCGAATCGCTCCATCAGAGCGAACGCATCCGCCGTCGAACCGGCGAAGCCGACGAGCACTTTCTTATCCAGCAGCCAGCGAATCTTTTTCGTGTCGGCTTTGAGAATTGTCGTGCCGTGAGTGACCTGTCCGTCGCCCCCCATCGCACACTGACCGTTGTGCCGCACGCACAGGATCGTCGTCGAATGCCATTCCGCCCGCTTGCTCATCGAAGGTTCTTTCGTAGCCGTACCGCGACCGTGAGGAAGCGGTCTGGTGAAGTCCAATCGGGCCGCTCCCTCACGGTCGCGGTACTGTGATCGCCGACCAACCAAGTTACGGAGCCACGCCGGCTTTCGCAAACTCGGCTTCTCATTTCGGTGGGCGATGGTATTGTGACTGCCAATTCACGGCGGAGTTCTCTGTCCGTTTTGCTCAAGTCTTCTGCGAAGGAAACGTCATGTTGCTTCATCGGCTCGTGTTGCCTGTCCTGTTGGTCGGCTGTGGCAGTGCGTTCTGGACCGCGTGTGCCGATGAAGCGCCGGCCAAACGGACTGCGGCCAAGATCATTTCGGGTCGCGAGATTTTCCTGCGCGAGTGGTTGCCGAACGATCCGCGCAGTCATGGCGGCGACGGATTGGGTCCGGTCTTCAACGAGACTTCGTGCGTGGCGTGCCACAATCAAGGGGGAGTCGGCGGCAGCGGCTCGGAAGGCAAGAACGTCAACGTGATCTCGTCGATCCGAGTACCGAATCAAGCGGAGTTGCAAGCGCTGCAACAGAGGGCTGCCGCAGAAGCTCAGGCCGCACAAGCCGGGGGACAGAAACCGCAAGCACTCGCTGCTGACCTCGCAGCATTTGTCGCTCAGTCACTCGAAGCCGGACGGAAATTGGGCGGCGAGCCGATTCAGAAACCGAAGCCGCTCTCCGACGAGGAACGGAAGACTCAATTGGCCGCGCTCAAAGAATTGCATCCCGGCCTCGCAACGACTCGCAGCGTTGTGCTGCATCGGTCGAGCATCGACGCGAACTATTCCGAGTGGCGTCAGAAGCTAATGCTCGGTGCCGAGATGTTCGATCAAATGGCCATGATGGCGGGAGCGCCTCACTTGGCGTCACGCAACGTTGGCGGCGCACCGATTCCACAGGGTGCTCTGTTCGGTCTGCTGCAAGTCGCGCCGCCGCGCGAGATGTCTGTTGAGAGAGCTTCCAGTTTGACCGACACGTTCATGTCGCATCCGACATTTCGCGCACAGCTTGGTTTGAGAGGCAATCGCGACGGCAAGACTCCGATGTTCGGAGTCTCGGTCAGCCAGCGGAACACGACGTCGTTGTTCGGAGCCGGCTTGATCGATTCGATTCCCGAATCGGTCATCATCGCCGCCGCCGAACAAGAGCATCCCGAATATCCGCCGGCCACCGGACGAGTCGCTCGGACGAAGGACAACAAGGTCGGCCGCTTTGGTTGGAAATCTCAGAAGGCGAGCCTCTATGACTTCACGATGACCGCGTGCGCCGTCGAGTTGGGCTTGAATGTGCCCGATCACCGTCAAGCCGGATCGCCACAGCGTCCCGATTATCAACCGGCAGGATTCGATCTCAACCAAGCAGAATGCGACGCGCTCGTGAAATACTTGAAAGAGCTGCCCGCTCCTGTGGCCACCACGACAGACAACACCGGAGTGCGCGAGTCGCTGAAGAATGGCGAACGTTTCTTCGCGAAGGTCGGTTGCGCCGCGTGTCACACTCCGAAGCTGGGTGACGTGGCCGGCATCTACAGCGACCTGCTGGTCCATGACATGGGGCCGGACGGCGGCGACTCCGGCGACTACGGTGTCTTCGTTCCTGAGTCCACACCCTCCGACAGCGAAGACCCGATTCCCGAAGTGAATGCCGTGCAGATTCAGCAGTTTCAGGGTGGGCGATTTGCCGCTCCGAACTCGCAGACGCTGCAAGTGATCCCCGAGAACCTCAAGGGAGCCGCCTCGCAAGAATGGCGCACCGCACCGCTGTGGGGCGTCCGAGATTCTGGCCCGTACCTGCACGACGGCCGAGCCAAAACGCTCGAACAAGCCATCGCCATGCACGGCGGCGAAGGCCAACAGTCGGCGATGAATTTCTACACGCTCAGCAAAGCCGACCAAACGCTCGTCCTGGCCTTCCTGCGATCACTTGTCGCGCCGGATGCCGTTGCGGCGGCGCAGTAGCCGCGCGAGCCAACGAAAAAGCCCGGCCTCCGAAGTGGCCGGGCTTTTTTTGTTTCGTCACCGGAGTGGCTGTTACGCCTTCGCCATCCCAATGTTGATGTAGGCATGCACGTGCGGAGCACCGCGGAAGTGCCACACGAATGACGGGCCTTCGACACGCCAGATATCCCACACCTTGTCGTTGCCCAGATCCTCTTGTTGATAGAACGCCATGTGCAGCTTGTCGAGACCACCGGACGCCTTGACGATTTCCATCGCTTCATCGACGTCCTCTTGGCGATACGGAGCCAACAGCATCTGGACCGTCTTCGTGACAAGCTGCTTCTGATCGGCGCTCAGTTCGCTGACGGCGATGCCGGGGAACTTCCCGTTCTCGCCTTGCAGAGCGACAGCCGCTTCGTTCGGAGCCTTCGCCACCAATGCTTTCTCGGACTGCTTGGCATCGAGAGCTTTGAAGACCTCGTTCACTTGCTTGGTCTGATAATGATAGATGTTGTCCTTCGGAGTCTCTTCGCCGTGCCCGTAGATGATCGGGCCACCGAAGGCGGCTTTGTCGACGCTGTTGCCGTCGGCTCGCAGCGTGAGATGCCGGCCGGTCAGTTCCCACTCGAACGGTCCCGTGCCTGGCTCACCGAAGACCGCCACGCTGAACTCGTCGAGTCCGCCGGCGTCTTCGTCCATCTGCTTCTTGAGCCGTGTATAGCCTTCTTCTGACGTCACGCCGCGGAGGATCTCGCTGATGATCGTCTGCTGATCCTTGTTGAAGAAATCACTTCCGATCTTCGGCTTCGTGACATGCCAGTTGGCGTTGATCCGCTGCCGCAGTTCATGTTCGAACGGAAAACAGAGCGTTTTCTTTTGGTCAGCCGACAGCGACGCATAGAAGCGACCGACGGCAGTCTCGGCCGTGCTCTTCGCCGTCGGTGCCGCGAATAGCCCCGCTTGGCCAACGAACATCGGCATCGCGACGCCCGCCAGTGTCACCGCACCAGCGGTCTTCAAGAACGAACGACGATCAAACGATTCGCAATCGGGACATGAGGACGTTGAGCGATTCATGAACGAGGCTCCTTGCGTAAAAGACGTTTTTCGGGGAGGACTAACACAAGCATCGACGACAGGGGATATGCTTGGGACGATCGGAAGTCAAACGTGGTCAGCATCCACTCAAGTTCGTGCCGGCCATCACCGCCAACAATGGGCCTTTTCGAGAAATGATTTCCGTAACTTTTGTGGGTATTCCATGCCCGTGACACGATGACCAAAGTGCGATTGCAGCAGGAAGACTTCCCACAATGACCAGCATCCCGATCGGCCGTTACCGCCATTACAAGGGTAAGGAATACAGCGTCCTCGGCACTGTTCGGCACAGCGAAAGTTTGGATGACCTTGTCCTTTACCGTCAGGAGTACGGCGATCACGGACTGTGGGTGCGGCCGAAGGAAATGTTCTTCGAGACCGTCACGATGGATGGGCAGAATGTCCCTCGGTTTCAACATTTGGAAGCCGAACCAGCCGGCCAGACCGATGCGGGCAATCTTCTGTCAAACATCTCGCAGCAGCTCCCGCAAGAATTGTTTGAGACGATACTCACCAAACCCAACGTCCGTATCGAACGGATTGTCTCGCACGGTCACACGTCCCCCGCAGGCTTTTGGTACGATCAGGACCAAGATGAGTTTGTCGTCTTGCTGCAAGGTGCGGCTCGGTTGCAATTCGAGGATGCTCAGATCGAAATGAAGCCGGGATCGTTCGTCGACATCCCGGCTCACAAACGGCATCGAGTCGAATGGACAACGTCGGATGAACCGACGATTTGGTTGGCGATACATCACTCTTGAAATGGGCTTTACTGGCCGAGGGCGACTATGGCGTTCGCAAAATACTGTTTGATCCCCGTGATTCTGGTGGTTCTGACTGCTTCGGTCATCGCGGACGATGACGACTTCAATACGCAGCTCATGCGAATCACGGTGAAGATCAGCCACGACAAATCGACCGGCACCGGATTCGTGCTGTCGGCCGCCGATGGCAAGAAGTTTGTGCTCGTGACGGCGGCTCATGTGTTTGAGCTAACTCCCGGCGATGAAACCACGGTGATCTTCCGCAGCTTCGAGTCCGAAGGGGTCTACAAGAAGGAGCCGACCAAGCTCGTCATCCGCAAAGAGGGGAAGTCGACCTGGACCAAGCACCCGACCGAAGATGTCGCCGCGATCGGGATCGTTCCACCGGATAACGCCGACCTGCCGAGAATCTCGTTCGATCGACTCGCTTCGGATGAGTTGCTGCGGAAGCTCAAGGTTCATCCCGGCGAGAATCTTTGCTGCCTGGGCTTTCCCCATCGGAATGAATCGAGCGACGCCGGCTTCCCCATTCTTCGGCGCGGAGCCATCGCGACGTTTCCTCTGTTGCCAACAGCGAAAACCAAGACCTTCACGCTCAGTGCCAACACGTTCGAGGGTGATAGTGGCGGGCCAGTCTATTTCACGAAGGCTGGTGACACTCCTGCCGATCCGACAAACACGGATCTCATCATGGGACTGGTCGTCGGCCAATGGTTCTTGGACGAAGAAGCGAAGATGATCTACGGGACGACGAAGGTCCGACACCGACTCGGTCTCGCCAAGATCGTTCACGCCTCGTTCATCAAAGAAACAATTGACCGATTGCCGTGAACTGCTGAACCAACTCCGAAAGAAAGCGACATGGACAA